>JBQTHI010000117.1:0-14687 GCA_052390035.1 Actinomycetota bacterium
TTCCTCGAAGGTGGGCTGATGTGGATGGAGGGTTACGGCGAGCGCCTCACCGCAACCCAGGTCGACCCTCGTTACGCGCTGGCCATCGCGGTGCCCAACCTCGAGTTGAGCACGGCCCTGGTGTACAGGACATGGGATCGACTCGATTATCCACTCGGCCCCTCCTTGCCGGACCGGGCCCTGCCTCCGACCCTGCGCGGGCTAGCTCCGCTGCGCAACGACCTGACCCCCGCCGGCCTACATCTCCACCCGGAACTGGGCGACTTCATGACGGATCTCACTGGCGCCTGGGAGAGGCCGGTGGCCATGAGCGGTTCGGGTCCGGCTGTCTTTGGCCTTTTTCCCGACCTGGATGAGGCAGCAGAGGCCGCCGCCGCCACCCCCCGCGGGACCCGTGCCGCCCGGGGAGTCTTGCCCCGCAAGCGAGGGGTGGCGCGGCGACCCGACGCATAGGTGGCAACCAAACGAGAGGCGCACGAGGGCAAAGCCTGGTCGGGGGGAAGGGAGCAGGGTTCACCCCGGAGATCGCAGACGAAGGCTTCGGGCTCTGATCCAGGCGTATGTGGTGGCCGCTAGACCGACGATGGCGGCCGCCGCATAGAACCAGCTCCGGCCGTGGCCGAGGGTCGGCCTCAGCGGCTCGGTGAGGAGCCGGCTCCCGGCGGCGATCAGGACCGCCAGGCCGGTCCTCACCCCGGGGGCCGGTTGCATTCGACCGAGAAACACGGCCCCGGCCAGCAACAGGGCGGCGGCGTACAGCTCGACCGGGTGGCGGTCGACGGCCGAGCCGGGGAGGGCCCACCCCCAGGGAAGCGTGGTGGATGCGCCCAGGCAGGCGCCTCGCCAGAGGCACCCGGCCTGCCAGCCGGCCAGCGAGGCCAGCACCGGGACGGCCAGCCCGTCGAGGGCGGCCGGGGAGCGCCGGGGGAGGGCCAGGACGGCGACGAAGACGAGGGAGGCGGTCACCGTCTCCACCCCGCCTCGGATCAAGACCAGCTGTCCGGGGTCGTCGAGGAGGTTGATCCCGGTGGCGAAGTTCCGGTGCAGCCACCCGGCGAACATGCCGGCCATCCCCGCCCCGATGAGGCGGTCGAAGGGATGGTCCGGCGCTTCGGGGCGGGTAAGACGCACGGCCAGGCCGCCGGCGCCCACGGCGGTGAGAGCGGCGGCGAGAAGCGAGAACTCCACCCGGGTCACCGCTCCGCCGTGGTCGCCAGCTCGTCGATCATCAGGGCGAGGGTGCGCTCGTCGATCACCCCGTTGTGGGTCTTCACCCGCTCGCCTCCGACGGCGAAGGGAAACGTCCTCGGGACGACCGAGTTGAGCAGCGCTAGAGCTCGGCGCACCAATCCCATTATGAGGTACCGCAGGAATCGACCGACACATGATCCGTGCGACACTGATTGTGTGGCAAGCCTGTCTCTCTCCGTCGACGATCGGATCCTTCGCCAGGCCCGCATTCGGGCCATCGAGCAAGGCACGTCCTTGGGTCATCTCGACTCAGGTTCTGGCCGAGTTCTACTGGGTCGCCACCCGACGGCTCACACCCCCGCTGGGTGAAGGGCAGGCGGCTCGGACGTCTCGGTGGCTCTCCGCCCTAGCGGTGGTGGCCTCCGACCGTGATCTGGTGTTGGACACCATCGACACGGCTGAGCGTCATCGATTAGCCCTGTGGGACGCCCTGATCGTGGAGGCCGCGGTCCGGGGCGGTTGCAAGCGGCTCCTCACCGAAGATCTTCAGCAGGGATCCGAGCTCCGCGGGCCTGCGGATCGAGAACCCTTTCCTCTGACGGCTCTGACTTCGAGCACCTCGACCATCGACCCCCGGGTCCACCCCTCGTTGGAGCATCATCGGGCGGCGGAGCACGTCCGCTGCCTCTTCGGCCACCGGGGTCGGGGCGGCCGCTCCTGCCGTCATCGGCCGGTGGGGGCGGCTCCGGCCCACGGCTAGATTTCTCAACACCCCGCCTATTGGGGGGTGGTGTAACCGGTAGCACAACGGACTTTGGATCCGTTAGAGCGGGTTCGAGTCCTGCCCCCCCAGCTCAGACAAAGCAACCAACAAGGTCGAGAGGTGAACGATGAGCCTGATCGCGGTGGTTCTGGCGGCCGGGCAGGGGACAAGGATGAAGTCGGACCAGGCGAAGGTCCTCCACACCGCCGCCGGTCGCACGCTGCTTGGTTGGGTACTCGAAGCTGTCAGGGGGGTTGGCCCGGACCGGACCCTGGTGGTCACCGGGCACGGGGCCGAACAGGTGGAGGCCGAACTCCCCTCCACGGTCGAGGCAGTTCGCCAAGGTGAGCAGCTGGGCACGGGTCACGCCACGTCGGTGGCGGTTGGCCGCCTGGGGCCGATGTCTGCTGACGATACGGTCCTGGTGGTCTACGGCGATATGCCACTCATGACCTCAGACTTGCTCACCCAGGTCGTAGAAACCCGCCGGGGGAAAGACGCTGCCCTGGTCACAGTTGAACTGCCACCTTCTAACGGGTTTGGCCGGGTGGTAAGGGACGAGGAGGGTGGGTTTCTCCGCGTGGTCGAGATGAAAGACGCCACCCCAGCCGAGCGGAGCATCGGGGAGGCCAACGCCGGTATTTACGCCTTTTCGGGAGAGGCGTTGGCGGCCACGCTCGATCGACTCGAAACCGACAACGTCCAAAAGGAGTACTACCTACCGGACGTGCTGCCGTTGTTGCTGGGCTGGGGAGGAGTGGTAACCGTGACCGGCCGGCCCGAGGATCTGATCGGGGTCAACTCTCACGATCATCTGGCAGAGGTCGAAGCCCTTCTCCGCCGGCGAATCAACCTCACGTGGCAGCAAGAGGGGGTGTGGATGCAGGACCCCGAGCGGGTCTACCTGGATGCCGGCGTCCGCCTGGCCGCAGGTGTTCGGCTCTATCCGGGCGTTCACCTGGAGGGCGAGACGGCTGTAAGTGAGGGCGCGGTGATTGGCCCTGATGTCTACGCCCGCGACTGCATTATCGGGAGCGGGGCGCGGGTCTGGTACTCGGTGCTGCGGTCGGCTCGGGTGGGAGCGGACGTCGACGTAGGTCCCTATGCCTCCTTGCGGGAGGGTACGGTTCTCGAGGCCGGGTCTAAGGCCGGCACTTTTGTTGAGATGAAGAACGCCATCGTTGGGCCGGGAGCGAAGGTTCCTCACCTCTCATACATGGGTGACGCCACCATTGGGGCTCGCGCCAACGTGGGAGCAGGTTCGATCACCTGCAACTACGACGGTTACGACAAACACCCGACGGTCATCGGAGAGGATGCGTTCATCGGGTCCGACACGATGCTGGTCGCCCCGGTGAACGTCGGCGACCGGGCAGTCATCGGCGCCGGTTCGGTGGTCACGAGGGATGTCAAACCTGGCGCCCTGGCGGTGGAGCGTTCTTCTCAGATCGAAATACCGGGCTACGCTGCTCGCCGGGAAGAACGCCATAGGTCGAGACAGTCGGAGGACTGAATGGACGTTGTCAGTCGCAGCCGAATGATGCTCTTCACCGGGGGGGCCAACCCGGCTCTCGCCGAGGAGGTGGCGGACATTCTCGGGCTCAGGACAGGGCGTCTTCACCGTTCCACCTTCGCCAACGGCGAGATCTACGTGCGTCCGATTGAAAGCGTTCGCGGCGCTGACTGCTTCGTGATGCAGAGCCATTGCCATCCGATCAACGACAACATCATGGAGCAGCTCATCACCATCGACTCGCTCCGGCGGGCCTCGGCTCGGCGGATCACCGCGGTGATGCCGTTCTATGGGTACTCCCGCCAGGACAAGAAGGTGTTGCCGCGGGAGCCGATTAGCGCTCGCCTGGTCGGCGACCTGTTCATGACCGCCGGCGCCGACCGTCTGGTGTCCGTTGACCTGCATTCCGGCCAGCTGCAGGGGTTCGTGCCCCGCTTCGACCACCTGACCGCGTTACCCATCATCACCGATTACCTGCGTGAGCGGATCCACGGTCCGACCGCCGTCGTCTCCCCGGATGCCGGTGGTGTGAAGAGGGCAGAGAAATACGCTCGGCGTCTCGACGCCACTGTGGCCTTCGTCTACAAGCGCCGAGAGCCCGATCATCACAACTTGTCTGCAGCCCATGAGGTGTCGGGCGACGTGGACGGGCGACACGCCATCATCGTCGACGACATGATCGACACCGCCGGAACCGTGACCAACGCGGCCGAACTGGTCAGAGAGAAGGGCGCCCTCTCGGTCCGGATCGCCGCTACCCACGCCATCCTCTCCGATCCCGCCATCGATCGCATCAAGAATTCGGCCGTGGAAGAAGTGATCGTTACCAACACCCTTCCTGTAGCCGACGATGTGGTACGCCTCGACAAGGTGAAGGTGCTGTCGATCGCATCGATCGTGGCCGAGGCGCTTCATGCGATCTTCACGGAGAGCTCGGTCTCGGAGATCTTCCTGGGGGACAACGCCTAGGCCAACATCGGAGGCCTATTGGTCGAGGGCGGGCAGGATGAGGACTTCGCCCGGGTAGATCAGATCGGGGTCCCCTGACCGGATGCGGTTCTTGTTGGCCCCTATCACCGCCAGCCAATAGGGGGCGATGTCGGCGTCGGTGGCCTCGTTTCCTCGCCAGGTGACGATCCTCTCCTCAGCCAGCTTCCACATGCTGTCTCCAGCCTTGACGATCACTTCGATCGCCCCGAGGGTTGGTACTGGAGGCTCCTTGCGTATCGGCGTCACCGGCACGTACATCTCATGGACGTCTCTTTCGGCTGTCGTGGGCTGGGCCGGGGTGACCGGGTCGGGAGCTTGATTGGTAGCCGGCGGTAGGGGTACCGGATCGCCGGCGGGCACCGGGACATAACCGGGAGCGGTGGAAGAGGCGATCGCCGGCATAGACATGGTGACCGCCAGACCTCCCGCCAGCATCCCGTCAACCAGCCTTCTCATCGGGCGTATGGTCATCCAACGGACTGACTTCAAGGCGGCTGACAGGCGGAGCAGCCGGCTGATCGCGTACAGGGCGGTGGTGCCGAGAAGCCAATAGGCGATCCCGAGTCCGATCAGCCGGAGGACGGCGGGCAGCGCCACTTGGAGCTGGCCATAGGGGTCGGTTATGGCCGCCGGTGGAAACGTTTCGCCGAGGCGATGGAGGGCGAATGTGGCCAGGACCAGAACGACCAACATTCCCGTGAGTCCTAATCGGTCGATTACGACCCGGAGTCGTCCCCACGAGCCCATGGACCGAATCTAATTAGCTCCGGAGGCCACCGGAAGAGACCTGGCTGGGGTCTACGATGTCTGTTCCCACCACTGAGGAGAGCCTTGAAAGTCAAGATCGGGGTCGCCGATGCCAACCGGATTGTTGAGGTCGAGTCGGACGAGCCAGAGGAGCTCAAGGCTTCGATCGAGGCGGCCTTTGCCGCCGATAGAACGATCTTGTGGTTCGAAGACACCAAGAAGCGACTGGTCGGGATTCCCCGCGACAAGATCGCGTTTATCGAAATCGATCAGGACGCTGCCGGTCGGACGGTGGGGTTCGCCCGAGCCAGCGGCTGAATTGGACCTGGGTGGCTAACCGGCCCGGCGACGCCGTTCGGCCAGCCACCGCTTGCGCAGTCGGCGCCGTTCGTCTTCGGCGTAACCACCCCAAACGCCCGACTCCTGGTTGGACTCGAGGGCATATTGGAGGCAATCTTCCTGAACGGTGCAAACCGCGCAGATCATCTTGGCGGCCTCGATCTGCTCGACCGCTGGTCCGGTGCTTCCGATCGGGAAGAACAGGCTGGGTTCGGAATCACGACAGGCGGCCAGTTCGCGCCAGGTGGTAACTGTGAGAGTGGTTGCGGCCATTGCGGTACCTTGCTTATGTGAATGAATTCACAAGTGACACTGTAACCTGTGAATCCCTGGATTGCTGGAACGCCCGATACGGTAGCGATCGCCGACCTGACTCGCAACGAAATTTCTATGCAAAATACTGGAGACAGTCTCAAGAACTTCCGGGTCGAGAACCTGCGGGTGGTTGGCCATCGGGGATGGCCGCGACGGTTTCCAGACAACAGCATGGCGGGGATTGCCGCCGCCGCCGGGGTGGCAGACATGGTGGAAGTGGACGTCCGTCGCACTGCCGACGGTGTGTTAGTGCTCTCCCATGAACCGGAGATTGGCGGCCTGCCCGTCTCAGGCTGGGAATGGTCGAGGCTGAGGGAGGTCGACCTAGGTGGGGGTAACTCCCCGGTGGCGGTCGTCGACCTGCTGGCGGGTTTTGCCGCATACCCCTTCAATCTCGAGGTCAAAAACTTTCCGGGGGAGCCCGGTTTCGACCCCGATCACCGGGTGGCTGTGGAAACCGCCCAGCATGCCCGATCTCCTGATCTGCTCTCCTGCTTCTTCTGGCCGTCGATGGATGCCGTCCGCTCGGCGACGCCGGAAGTTGAGACAGGGCTGCTGGTGGATGAGGGATGGAGCGTGGACGATGCGGTCGATCATGCGCTGTCGGCGGGCCACCGAGCGATCGTCCCTCATTGGCGGTTGGCTCTGGCTGAACCGCAGGCGATAGGCCGGGCGGTGGCGTCGGGGTTAACGGTTGCGGTCTGGACGCTCAACGATCCGGACCGCCTCCCCGAGTTGGAGTCGCTCGGGGTCACCGTCATCATTACCGACGACCCCGGGATGATGCGCCAGGCGATCGGAGCAACGAAATGAGTATCCAGGAAGAACTGACCGCCGAGCTGAGAGACGCCATCAAACAGGGTGATGGGCGCCGCCGCGACGTCGTGAGGATGATTCAAACCGAGATCAGCGTCGCTCGTTCGGCACCCGGTTTCACCGGTGAGGTCGATGATGTGTTGCATCGCAAAGTGATCGCCGCCTACTCCAAGAAAATGGAGAAGGCCCGCGCCGAATATGACGGCCTGGGAGATCGGGGAAAGGAGATGGCCGCCAAGCTGGCTTGGGAAGTCGAGTACCTTTCGAGATGGTTGCCGCGCAAGCTCGACCCAGAGGCCACGGCCGAACTGGTCAAAGTGGCCATCGCCGATCTCGGGGCAGCCGGTGATGCGAAGGCTGCCGGTCGGGTAATCAGCCAGATCATGAAGACTCACAAAGATGTGGTCGACGGCGCGCTTGTCAACCGGTTGGTAGCCGAGGCCCTATCGAACCCGGATCAAACCTGACGGAATCCTGATCAAATCTGGGCCGGCAAATTTCGACTCAATCGGGAGGTTCCCGAGTATCAGAGTTGAAGCCAAGGGCGACGCCAACCAGCTCGACCAGCGGCACCATTTCGAGCTGGTGGAGCGGCCACCAGCGCGCTTCGACGGTGCTTCCTCCAATCTCATGAGTCGGATCTCCATCGGCGTCGACCAGGTAAACGATCTGGATCACCTGGATTGCTGGTCCCGCCGATCTTCGCTGCGCCACGGTCAGAGCGTAGGAGTGGACCACCAGTGGCCGGATCGGTGTGGGGACCAAGCCAGTCTCCTCGACGAACTCGCGACGCAGCCCTTCAATCGGGTGTTCGCCCCACTCAAGGCCGCCACCCGGCAGAGTCCAATGGTCGAAGTCAAGCTCCTCGGGGGCGAGGCGGGTGAGCAAGACCATTTGGTCCCTAATGGCAAGGCCATACGCCGCTATCCGAAGCTGGCGACCATGGTCATCCACCAACATGGCCGCCAGTATGCCCTTGCCAGGGGTTCGACCTGAGCCGGCCCGCTCAGGCGGCGACAAAGGTGACCTCCTATTACGTCTGGTTGCCGCTGACCTCGATTTCAACCGGGAAGCATTTGACGCTGACGAAGATGGTCCTGACAAATGTTGCCCCGCTATCAACCCATGCTCGCCACACCGTGGCCGCAGGCGTTCGACGACCCGGATTGGTGGTTCGAGGTGAAATGGGACGGCTATCGAACGATCGTCTATGGAGCCTCGGGCGGCACCGAACTCCGCTCGCGGGCCGGTAACGACCTTTCTGTTCGATACCCCGAGGTGGCGGCGATGCGCTTTGACCGTCCGGTTGTTTTGGACGGGGAGGTGGTGGCGTTCGACGACCAAGGGCAACCCTCGTTCTTCATGTTGGGGCAGAGACCGGCGCATCTGATCGTTTTCGACCTGCTCTATCTCGATAGAGACCGCGCTTTTTTGCCGTTGGAGGAACGACGAGCCCTGCTCGAGTCGATGGTGTTACCGAAACCGGCGGTTCTCAACCAGGCGCTGGCGGGTGAGGGGAAGGCCCTCTTCGAGGCGGTAAAAGGCCAGGGGCTGGAGGGAATCGTCGCCAAACGGTCCGGCTCGACGTATCAGCCGGGACGACGCAGCTTCGACTGGCGCAAGGTGGCTTACCGCCGCCGGGGGAAGGCGGTGGTTGGTGGCTACCTGGCGGGTGAAGGCGAACGCGCTTCGACGTTCGGCTCGCTGCTTTTGGGCCTGTGGGATGGCTTCGACTTGGTCTTTGTGGGATCGGTGGGTTCTGGCTTCGACGGTAAGACCCTGGCAATGGTCAAGCAGCGGTTGGCGGACCTCCAAAGACCCGACTCACCGTTCACCAACGCCGTTGATGTACCTGGACACAAGGTGTATGTCGAGCCGACCATGGTGGTCGAGATCGAATTCCGCGAATGGACGCCGTATGGACGTTTGCGGGCGCCGGTCTTCAAGGGCCTGTCGACCGAACCGGCTGAGGCAATCACCCGGGACGCCGAGGCGCCTCGGGAACCCCAACGCTAGCTAGCGACCTTGCGCCTCTTGGTCGCTTCCACGCTGGCCTTCAGTGCTTCGAGCAGGTCGACCACCTTGGTGGGCTCCGGTGCTTCCGGCGCCACGATCTCCTGGCCCTCCACCTTCTTTTGGGCGGCCTCCTCAATGGCCAGGCGGGTCCGATCTTCGTAGGCGGTTGGGTCGAAATCAGAGGTGAGGCCGTCTATGAGCATTTCTGCCATCGCCACCTCTTCTTTACGGACTTCGACGTCCATCTCCAGTTCCTCGAACTCGGCCGGCCGGATCTCGTCGGGCCAATACATCGTTTCCATCATCAACACGCCGTCTTTGACCCTCAGGGTGGCGAGTTGCTGCTTATCCCGGATGGCGACCCTGCACACTCCGACCCTTCCTTTGGAAGTCAAGGCGTCGAGCAGGATGCGGTACGCCTTGGTGCCGGTTCGTTCCGGTGCGAGGTAATAAGACGACTTGTAATAGATCGGGTCGATCTCCGACTCGTCCACGAACTGGACGACGTCGACCAGGCGAGACCCGTCGGCGGCGGTGGCCGCCTCCAGCTCCTCATCGGTGAAGATCACGTAGTGACCCTTTTCCACCTCGTAACCCCGGACGATGTTGTCCCAGAGAACTTCCTCCCCGTCGGCTTCCGCTACCCGCTTGTACCTGATAGGGGACTTGTCGGAGTCTCGGAGCTGTTTGAACTTGGGAGTCTTCGACTCGGTTGCGGTGTACAGCGCCACCGGGATGGTGACCAGACCAAACGAGATGGCGCCTTTCCATATTGAGCGCGGCATGAGGGGAAGCATATTGCAACCGGTAACCTTGTGTATCCCGCCCTCGTAGCTCAGGGGATAGAGCGCTGGCCTCCGGAGCCAGGTGCGCAGGTTCGAATCCTGTCGAGGGCGCTCACACCACCCGCACCCAACCGAACTTGTCGGGCGCTATGCCCGCGTGGATGTCGGTCAGAGCCTTGCGGAGCCTCCGGGTGTTAGGCCCCACCTGGCCATCGCCGACGGTGATCTCCGTATCTTTGTAGATGAGAGTCCCGACCCCGGACAGCACCGCTGCTGTACCGGAGAGGGCCACCTCACCACGCCATCCGATCACATCGTCGACAGACAGGGGCCGTTCATCCACCTCATAGCCGAGATCCGCCGCCAGCTTGAGGACCGAGTCGCGGGTGACTCCGTGCAGATAGGCATCGGTTAGGGGAGGTGTCAGCACCGACCGTTGGTCGATGAGGAGGAAATTGGAGGCGCCTGTCTCTTCCACCCAGCCGTCGGGAGCGAAGAGTACCTGATCGGCGCCATAGTCCCTTTTGGCAGCCATCACGATGCGCAGTGCCGCGGCGTAGTTGGCCCCAGCCTTCACCATCCCGAAACCAGGGGTCGATCGCCGGCTGCGTTCCTCGATCAGAATTCGCAACGCCCGCGGACCCGTGGCGAAGTAGTCGCCGACCGGGGAGGCGATGACAATGAACAACCCTTGATCCGATGGGGAGCCTGCTTTCCCGATGTTGATCTCGGTCCCGATCAGGGTCGGCCGCAGATACAGGCTGCCGGGAGGCTCGGGGATCACCTCCCGATTGGCCACCACCACCGCCTCGACCATGGCGATAATCAGATTCTCCTCCGGTGGAGGTAGCCACAGCAGCTCGGCGCTCTGCCGAAGCCGGGCGGCGTGGCGATCGAGGCGGAAGATCCGAGCCTCCCCACTCCGGCCCCTATGGGCCTTGAGGCCCTCGAAGCAGGCACTGCCGTAATGAAAGACGTGGGCGCCCGGATGGAGGGAGAACTCGGTGATCGGGTGAGCGGTGAACGGCGCGTAACCGGACGTGTCGAACCGGGTCGACGTCATCTGGGGGGCAAACACCGTTCCAAATGGTGGGGGAGCCGGGGCCTCGCCAGTCGTCGCTGGTGAACTCATCGTTCCCAGGCTACCCCTCTCGTTACCATCGCAACCCTTGATGCGTATCGGCATAGGAGTCCTTGGTGGCGGTGTCGTTGGGGGTGCGCTGGCCCGGCGGTTGCTCTCCGATCGGATGGCTATCGCCGACAAAACCGGCCTTGACCTCGAACTGATCAAGGTAGCGGTAAGGGACCTGAGCCGGGAGCGGGCGTTCCCTGCCGTTTATGCCACGGATCGTCTGGAGGAGGTCGTTGATCATCCCGAGGTGGCGTTGGTGGTCGAGCTCCTGGGCGGGCTCGAGCCAGCCGGGACGATGGTCACGCGGGCCCTCGAATCGGGCAAACCCGTCGTGACGGCGAACAAGGAACTTGTTGCCGCCAAGGGCCCGGCCCTCTTCGACACCGCGGCAGCCAAGGGAGTATCGCTCTTGTTTGAAGCCGCAGTGGGGGGTGGCATCCCTCTGATCAGGCCCCTCGCCGAATCACTGGCCGGGGAGAAGATCACCCGGGTGGTTGGCATAGTCAACGGCACCACCAACTACATCCTCACCGCGATGGATGATGACGGCCGGGGATACCACGATGTGCTTTCCGAGGCACAGTCGTTGGGTTTGGCGGAAGCCGATCCCACCGCCGACGTCGGTGGCGCCGACGCGGCGGCCAAGGCAGCCATCCTGGCCGGGCTCGCCTTTGGGGTATGGGTTGGCCCCGATCGGGTACACCGGGAAGGCATCGAGCACCTTGCCGCCACCGATCTGGCCTTCGCCCGCCAGCTCGGGTACACCATCAAGCTGGTGGCCGTGGCCGAGGCGCGCGCCGAAGGAGTGACCGCGCGGGTACACCCAACCCTTATCCCCCGATCACATCCGCTGGCCTCGATCCGCGGGGCGACCAACGCGGTGTTCGTCGAAGGTCCCGCCATTGGTCAGCTGCTTTTCTCCGGCCCGGGGGCCGGGGGAGAGGCGACCGCCACCGCCGTTCTTGGTGACGTCATCGCCGCGGCCCGCGAATTGCTCGCTGGGGCTCAGGTTGCACCCAGGATCGTGTTCGGAGAGAAAACGCTTGGCGACATGGCGGACATCTCTACCCGCTGGTACCTCCGTCTCGAGGTCGCCGACGCTCCCGGCGTGCTGGCCGCCATCGCCTCGGTCTTTGGTGAGGAGGGGGTGTCGATCGCCTCGGTCTGGCAGGATGGCCGCGGGGACGAGGCCACCCTCATCCTGATCACCCATGAGGGTCCCGAAGCCGCACATCAGTCGGCCATCGCCCGGCTGCGGGCCCTACCCGTGGTGAAACAGGTGGCGGCCACCCTCCGGGTTCTCGGCGGCGACGGCTGAGATGCGGTTTCGGTCAACCAGGGGTCACGGGGGGCTGGCCGACTTCGAAACGATGCTGATGGACGGGCTGGCACGGGACGGCGGCCTCTACCTACCCGAGTACTGGCCAACTCCCCAGCCTGATGGCCACACTGCCTACGCCGGTTTGGTTGCTTCGGTGCTCGAACCTCTCGTAGCTCCCGACCCGATCGCGTCTCAACTGCCAGAAATTTGTGCGGAGGCCTACTCCGCTTTCCGCCACCCGGAGACGGCCCCGCTTCGACCGGTCGCCGATGGCCGTTACCTACTGGAACTCTTCTGGGGACCCACCCTGGCCTTCAAGGACTACGCCCTGGCGGTGGTCGGACCTCTGTTCGATCGGGTGTTGTCCCGTCGTTCCCGCCGGGTCGTCGTGCTGGGCGCCACCTCGGGCGACACCGGGTCGGCAGCCATCGAAGCCTGCCGAGGCCGGGCCAACATCGACGTCGTCATCCTCTTCCCGGCTGGTCGCATATCCGAATTTCAACGACGGCAGATGACCACCACGGGCGACCCGACCGTGACGGCGGTATCTGTGGCCGGTACCTTCGATGACTGTCAGGCGCTGGTGAAGCGAGCCTTTGCCGACCCCGGGCTGTCCGGCCGGCTGGCTGCGGTCAACTCGATCAACTTTGTCCGGCTCGCCGCTCAAAGCGCCTACTACTGGTGGGCGGCGAAACAAATCGGGGCGCCTACGGTCGACTTCGCTGTTCCGACCGGCAACTTCGGAAACGCCTACTCGGGACTGGTGGCTAGGCACATGGGTGCGGCGGTGGGGCGCCTGGTCATCGGCAACAACGCCAATCGGGGCCTGGTCGATCTGGTACGGGGCGGAAGGCTTGCGCCGGAAGAGGTCAGGATGACTCTGGCGCCGGCGATGGACATCCAAATCCCGTCCAACCTCGAGCGCTACTTGTTCGAATTAGCGGACGGCGACTCGGACCAGGTGGGGCAGTGGCAAAAGGATCTCAGAGATCGCGGATTGCGTTTGACTGCCGTCCAGAAAGTCGAGATTCAGAGTCAGTTCGATGCCGGTTGGTTGGCCGACTCCCAAGTTCGCGAGGTGATGCGGAGAGTATTCGAGCTCGAAGGTCTCGTACTCGATCCCCACACCGCCATCAGCTGGGAGGTGGGAAGATCTTTCAAGCGTTCCGAGGTTCCCCAGGTGGTGATCGCCACCGCCCACCCCGTCAAGTTCTCCGAGGCGGTGAAAGCGGCGATCGGCCGACAGCCCGATCTGCCCCCGATGTGGAACGATCTCTCTCATCGCGACGAAAAAATGCTGTCGATCGCCAACGATTACCGCCAGTTGCGCCCGCTTCTTCTGGACTGACCCCCGGGGCGCCGACGAATGGCTTGCAGACTTCAGTCACCTGCTACTATTCACTTCACCGCCCGCCCCACCCAGGGCCTTCGGGCATGGGCCTCTCTCTCGGACCGCCGATCGAGCAGCGGGCATGCCACAGGGCTATTCCTCGACACGAGCGAGAATATGAGTACCAGATCGCAACTTCAGAACAAGTCGATCGCCGAGCTACGTGAGATCGCCGAAGCGGTCGGCGTCGAAAGCGACGGACTCCAAAAGTCGAGGCTGATTAGTGCCTTGATGGCCGCCGGCGGCATAACCACCGAGGAGGAGGAGGAGGCGCCGATGGTCGATCTTCCAGCCGTTACTCCCCGAACCGACCTAGGGGACGGCGAGCCGGCCGAAGATGGTTCCGAGCCGATCGAGTCAACCGGGGGGGACGGCTCCGAGTCGAGCGATGACGGCGATCGGGATGATCGCGACGACTTTCGGGGTAACCGGCGCAGGCGGCGGCGCCGGGGTGGTCAGGGACCGCGAGAACCGCGGGAATACGTTTCCAGCTACTCGCAGATCCCCGAGGGTGATCTCGAAGTTCGTGAGGGTTATCTCGACATCCTCCCGGAGGGATATGGGTTCCTACGGGTGACCGGATACCTGGCGGGTGATCGTGATGTCTACGTATCGGCCGGCCAGGTGCGCAAGTTCGGACTTCGCAAGGCCGATCTCGTCGCCGGGCCCATTCGCCCGGCCCGGGCTCAGGAGAAATATCCGGCGCTGGTTCGAATCGACAGCGTCAACGGAATGTCCTCCGACGAGGCGATGCGTCGCCCTCGGTTTGAGCAGCTCACACCCCTTTTTCCCGATGAGCGCCTCCATTTGGAGGTAGAGGGCAAGGGAAATGGGGTTTTAACCAGAATCCTCGATTTGATCGCCCCTATCGGCAAAGGCCAGCGAGGTTTGATCGTCTCACCGCCGAAGGCGGGAAAGACCACGGTCCTGAAGGAGATCGCACAGGCAATCACGATCAACAACCCGGAGTGCTACCTGATGGTCGTTCTGGTAGACGAAAGACCCGAAGAGGTCACCGACATGCAGCGGTCGGTCAAAGGTGAGGTCATCTACTCGACCTTCGACCGTCCGGCCGAGGAGCACACCCAGGTCTCCGAGCTGGCGATCGAACGGGCCAAGCGATTAGTGGAGATAGGGACCGACGTTGTGATCCTCCTCGATTCGATCACCCGTCTCGCTCGCGCACACAACCTGGCTACTCCTGCCTCCGGGCGGATCCTCTCCGGTGGCGTCGATTCAACTGCCCTCTATCCACCCAAGCGCTTCTTCGGGGCAGCTCGCAATATCGAGGAGGGGGGCTCGCTGACGATCCTCGGCACCGCCCTGGTCGAGACCGGTTCCAAGCTGGACGAGGTGATCTTCGAGGAGT
>JBQTHI010000118.1:0-7629 GCA_052390035.1 Actinomycetota bacterium
TTGCACCACGTCGGAACCAGAACGAAAGGCCAAACGAGAGCAAGGCGAAGAATGCGAGGAGGCCGAAGGTGGTCGCCACCGGGACGACGGCGTTGTTGACCAGGTAGCCAGATTGGGGGTTGACGAGCACGTGGAAGAAGGCCAGCACCGCCAATCCCCAGATGACAGCCCAGAGCCAGCGGCGCCTTTGAAAGAGGATTCGGCCCGGCATGCCGTGGATCGGCAGCAGGCCAAAGACCAATCCTTCGAAGGCGGCGACAGTGGACATGGCCAGGGCGCTCTCCATCACCTCGGACCATTTCCCCCCGCCGTCAGCTCTAACCGCTCCAAGTCCTACCCACGATGAGAGCGCGATCACCAGTAAGAAGGTTGAGGCGAACGTCAGCTCACTCGTTTCCGCATCCTCTCCGACTTCGTGACTGAACACCATCGCCAGGACAATCCCGTAGAGGTAGCCGGGCACAAAGCCGACGAGGCGCGAGAGGATGACGCATCCCGCTCCCACGACGAGAGCGATTGGAAGCGCTTGTAGTCGTCCCCAGTCGCCGCTGCGGGCACGTCGCAGAATCCGAACCGGAAGGGCGAAACCGAGGGTGGTGAGGATGAGACCCGCGAGCACTCCGGCGAAGATGACGAGGGAACCTGGGTTAAGTCCAAAGGCCGGGTCAAGAAAACCATACAGCAGTGCCATCAGCACCAGCCCGACGATCAAGCCCCACCTGCTCTGCCAGAACCCATCGGTTCGTTCGTCTCGGCGGCGTCGAAACCACCTCCGTATCTCCTGGTAGTGCTCGGCGAGGGTGCTGTTGAAGAACTCGGCCGGGAAGGGGATGAGGAAGAGCATCCCGGCGGTCAAGGCGACCGAAGCTGCCACTACCAGCGGGTCGAGGTTGATGTCCTGAGGGCCCGGGACTGATTCGATCAGGCCCAACACTCTGACACCGCCAACCCGGTAGAGATAGCGTCCATCCTCGACCAGAACCAGCATGTCGCCGTCAGGGGTGAAGGCAGCGCGCACAGGCGACTGAAGGAGAGTCTCGAGCGGCGGGAACCCCGTCCCCCGATTGAACCCTCCACCGGCGACGGTCACAATGACACCATCTTCGACCATCCAAACCCGACCGATGAGACGAGGTACCACGAAGGGCCGATCCGAGGCGTCGAGTGAGACCTCGAGCTCGGCCGACCCATAACCGATGTCAACCGCCCGGGTTCCGTCGACCGCTTGCGCGGCGGGAGTAGGCCCGGCCCCGAAAATAGTGGTGATGACGCCGTCCGGAGCGATCTGGCGGATGTCACCAAAGTCTGTGTCGGATAGGAAGATGGCGCCGGTGGCGTCCACTGCCAGGCTCGAGATCCGGCCGAAGCGAGCATCGACCGCCTGGCCTCCATCACCCTCTCCTGGCTCCGTGGCTGGTTCGTCTGCACCAGCGACGAGCGTGGTCGACCCATTCGTCTGAACCAGATCGACGCGAGGAATTCGGCCGCCGGCCATATAGATGGTGTCGTCGGGGCCGATGGCGAGCTCAGGACTGAAGACTTGAGCGCCAGGATCGGTGGCCAGGATCTCGGTCACGATCCCATCGGGGGCGAGCGACAACAATGCCTGACCGGTGGTGAAGTAAACGATCCCATCGGAGGCGATCGCCACGGCGGAGAAGTCGTTCTCGCCTTCACGAAAATCGCCTCGGTAGGCGACCGTGAGAATTCCATCCCTGATGCGAAGCAACCGGGCGCTGTTGTAGTCGGCGATATAGATGTCGCCATTGGGGGCCACAGCGACGTCATCGGCGTTGTTGAGGGCAGCCTCAGTCGCGGGCCCGCCCTCGCCGATGGTCCCCGTGGCCGGTGCGGGGAGCCCGGCCACCTTCACGACCGCTCCTCCCGCCGCCGCGGCGAGCAGGAGGAGACTGGCTAGGACCTGAGCGCGGTACGAGGTGCGGATCGCCGGCTTTCAGCCATTCGGCAGATACTCGCGCATGAAATCGAACTCGTCGTTCCCGAGTTCGTCGCGAGGGCATCGTTCGTCCTGAACCTCTGCCATGTAGGCGTTGTAGAGGCCAAACAACTCGAGCCCGTCGTGGAAGGCCATGTGGGCCAGGGTCTCCTTGCCGGCAGCGACCTGGTCAGCCACCGCTTGTTTGATCTGAGCCACCGCTTCCTCACAAGTGCTCACCCCGTAGTTGGTCATCACGGCGACGTCGATGGCGGACACCGCCTTGACCCCTTCGAGGTAGGCAACGGCACCCGGTGCGCGCTCCGCAGCAACCTCGATCACCGCTTCCCATGGTGAGTTCGAGTCGAAGTAGGCCCAAGAGAGGCCGACCGCGTTGCAGTCGTATGTTGCTTGAGAGTCGTTGGCCGAGACCAACTCATAGGTCCTGTCGCTCGCAGCATCGTCGAAGCGGAAGAACTCTCCCATCATCGCCGATCCCGGGTCGAAGCCCGCCACTACCGGTTCGATTTCGCCGAAGTATTCCGCCAAGCCATCGGCGCAGTCTTCGGGGAGCCCGGCAGACGGTCCCGCTGCGAGGGTGGTGGCTGGGCCGTCTGACGCGCTTAACGTCGTATCTGTGGCGGGTGTTGTGGGCGCCGCCGCCGGCTGGGTGGTAGGGGCCTCGGCCACAGAGGTAGACGCACTGCCTCCACCACAGGCGGCGACCACCAGGGTCAGGGCAAGGACTGCGCTATTAGATCGTCTCGACACAATTGCTCCTCTCATTGCTCACGAAACTCGTCCTGGGAGCGGCATCCAGGCGTGTCGCCCGCGATCACTCGCATCCCGATTCATGCCGAGAACCCCTGGGAGCCCGTCGGGACGGGGAAATGTGGAGATCCCTAGGTTTGCTGGGTACGCCGACTCTAGCTAGCCGCCCGGCGGCGACGATCACTTCGGTAGCATCACGTTCTCGGTTGCACTGTTGAATATGCAGCAGGGCTCGGCCCAGTTCTCACCTCGCGTCATACCCGGCCTTACCCGTGACCCGTTCAACCGGCGCGTCATCGCGATCGTCGTGGGCACGTTCACCTATTGCCTCGTGGCTGCAGCATGTGCGGGCACCGCTCACAGAAGATGGCGAGCCGGTCATCCCCAGCCTTGCGACCTGGCTTGGCCTTCTGCTGGGACCTGGCGCGGTGCTGGCGGTCGTTGCGGCCATACATCACACCGCTCAGCAGATGGACGTCAGCAAGATTCTCGGCGCGATCCTCGCAGAGGCGACCCGGACCCCCGTCACGATCAGCGGGCTGACAGCTACCGAGCGGACCGAACCGCCATTCGGGAGGGCTGTCGACGATCGTCCGGTTCCATGAGAGTGGGATCGTCGCCACGATCGGGCGGACCGTGTCATCCGACGACCTTGACCGTGTGACGGACCGGGTCCGGTGCGCCGTGAAGTTGGGCCCAACACGCACAATGGTCGAAGACGCCGTGTACGGCGTCCGTCAGTTGGTCGATGTCGCCCTGAAGGGACTGTCGCCGGGGATCAACGATCCGACGACCGCGCAAGACGCCATCTTCCGCCTCGGCACGCTGCTCGCCGAGCGGCTCATATCGCGCCTGCCCGCACTGGGGTACGAGGGTGATGACGGGCGACGGTTGCTGATGCCGCAGGCATGGACGCCGACCTCGCCGAGCTGGCCATCGGTGAGCTGCGACTGGCAGCCGCCGGCAAACCAACGGTGTGCGTCTACCTCTTCGAGATGATCGCCGCTGTCACCGAAGCCGTCACTGGCAACGGTCGCGACAAGGACCTCCGGCACCAAGCTGCGCTTCTCCTTCGGGCCGTCGAGGGTCAGGACTTGCCAGCCCACGATCTGACCCGAATCCGTCAGGCTTACACGGCGCGGTTCGGGGACGCATTCCCGCGTCGAGCGACACTGTGATCACATTGGTTCGTCAAGAGACCACGAAACCACCGGGTGCAAGTGCCGCGCTCCGGCAACTCTGGCGCCGCCTTCCCCTTCCTGAGCACCACGCCGTCGCGATCGCAGGCGGGCTCCTGCTGCAACGCCAGATGCCCCTCCGCTTGCCGCGGCGACTGGCAACGGTGGGGTGGCTGCTCTTGGCCGCCGGCATCGTCGCCAATGCAGTCGCCATTCATGAGCGAGGAGGAGGAGACCTAGAAGAGCCCGAGCGGCTCACAACTAGCGGTCTGCACGGTTTGACGCGCAATCCGATGTACGTCGGATGGAGCGCTATTCATATCGGCGGAGCGCTGCTGCTCTCCAACGGTTGGATCCTGGCCACGTGGCCGATCACCTTCGCCCTCACGCACTGGTGGGTGGTGTCGGTCGAAGAACCTCGGCTTGCTGAGCAGTTCGGAGAGGACTATTCGATATACCAGAGCCGAGTTCCCCGCTACCTTGGCCGCGCTCCTGGCTGACTCGCGGGTCTCTGCGGCACTCCCAGAACTCGATGACCTTTCCGTCCTCGAACCGAAACACGTGAACCTCACGGTCCTCGAAACTCCGCCCTGGATGCTCCGCACGGATGGTCGTTAGCGCCACCAGATACGCCCCGCTCCGTCCAAACATTCTCGATCATGCTGACGAGCTGGCCCGTAGGTTCGAGCAGCACGAACCAGATGAGGCGAATGAGATTCCGCCACGTCGCGGTGGCGACGGCCGTGATCGTGCGAGAATCGGATCGTGACCTGGGTCGACGTGCACGGTATGCCGATCGCGTACGCCCGCGCGGGCACTGGCGCACCGATCGTCCTCGCCCACGGCGGAGCCGGAGACGCGCGTGAGTGGACCTTCCAGGCCCCGCTCGCCGACGAGTTCGACCTCGTCACCTGGGACGAGCCGGGCAACGGGCGTTCGGGGGATCTCCCGCCGGGCTGGGGTCTCGGCGACTCGGCGACCGCGCTCGCCGGGCTGATCGAAGCTCTTGAGCTCGGCCGCGCGCACGTTGGCGGCCTCTCCTGGGGCGGGGTGGTGGCGCTTGAGCTCTACCGCCGCCGGCCGGAGCTGGTCGCTTCGCTGATCCTCGCCGACACGTACGCGGGCTGGAAGGGCTCGCTCCCGACCGAGGAAGTGGCGGCGCGAATCGCCGGATTCGAGCGTTTGCTGGCGGCTCCCCCGCAGGGTCGCGAGGGTTGGGTTCCCGGGCTGTTCAAGGTCGACCCGCTGCCGCGCCGGATTGCTGAGCTTCAGGCGAAGATCGACGCCGACGTGCGTGTGGGGACGATGCGCGCTCTGATCCCGGCGGTCGCTGAGGCGGACCTCTCAGCCCTGCTCCCGAGTATCGCGGTGCCGGTGCTTCTGATCTGGGGTGCTGATGACGTCCGGTCGCCGCTCGAGACCGTCGGGCGGCAGTTCGAGCGCGCCATCCCTGGCGTCGAGCTCGTCGTGATCCCAGACTGCGGCCACATGAGTTCGATCGAGCGACCCGAGGAGTTCAACCGGGCAGTGCGCGAGTTTTGCCGGGCTCACCCGCCCGAACCGGTTGCGGCTTCTCCCGCATAGCGGATGATTCAGGCACCGCGGCTGCCATTTTGGTTACCAAGTTCCAGCTCGTGGGGACACCAGATCAGGGAGCCCCATCCGATAACTGCTATTGACATGCCACCCGCTGGTGATTACCCAGGGCGCCAACTCGTGCGGACCTACTAAGTCGAGTCGAGGTTTGACGCGGTCGAGGAAGCTGCCGAGAAACCAAAATGGTTTCATGTCAACCGGGAAGTGGGTGCGGGCCAGGTAACGTCGGTCGATGGGCGAGTGGACTCTCATCCGTGAGCCGGCTGGAGATAGCAATGGCTACCTCGCGCGTGGCCGACCGACTCCGGGTCCGCCGGTCATGCTGCTTCACGCCTGGTGGGGCCTAAACCAGACGATGCGCGATTTCGCCGACCGGCTCGCCGGTGATGGCTTCACCGTTTTGGTGCCGGACCTGTTCGACGGCACCGTTCTTGAAACGATCGAGGATGCCGAGGCTTATACCACTGCCCTCGAACAAGGCGGCGGCGCCCCTGATGGGTTGAATCCGGACCGCTTAATGGAACGCGTCCGGGCTGCACTCGACCATCTGCTGGCCAATCCCGACGCCCGTGGCGATCGGGCCGCGATCATCGCTCTGAGCTTCGGCGGTTGGTACGGCAGCCAAGTCGCGGCTACGCGATCAGATGTCGCTGCCTTCGTGGCGATCTATAGCGATGTCTTCGGGGCGCCAGGAGGAGCCGCCTACCTGGGGCACTTTGCCGAACAGGACCCATACATCGACTCCACTCAGGTAGCAGACAGCAGCGCAGCGCATGTGTATCCGGGAACCAAGCATTGGTTCATGGAGCCTGACCGATCCGAATTCGACGCCGCCGCGACCGAACTCGCCTACGCCCGGACCGTCGAGTTCTTGCGCGAGCAGCTCGGTTAGCCACGGGTCCTACCTTTCAACGGTAAGCGGAGTCGAACCCCTCTGACCATGGCTTCTAAGGGCGCGCAGCGACGGAACGGTGATCAACCATGTCTGAGCAGATGGGATCGGCCACCTTCCGAGCGGTTGGGCTGATCCTCGGTTGTGAATTCGGCCGGATCGAGGCGGGACCACACACCATCGGGACCGCGGAAAAGGGATACCGGACTCGGTCGAAATACTGCCCCGGTGAAGGCGAGGATCTTGCCCTCTTGCAAGAGGTGACCGGCGGCGAGTAGATCGTCCTGCACGGGGGTCAAACTAGAACCCTCTAGCGTGCCACCATGCCGGCACCGACCAGAGAAGACATCATCGCGGCCGCCGCCCGTATATCGGGCCATGTGCGACGCACTCCCATCCTGGAGCTCGACCACTCCGCCGGCGTGCCCAACGGCACCGTGTTAAAGCTCGATCTCCTGCAGCCAACCGGCACCTTCAAGATCCGGGGGGCCTTCAACCTGCTGGCTGCAACGAAACGCCCCGAGCGAGTGGTGGCGGCCTCCGGCGGCAACTTCGCCCTGGCTATCGCCCACGCCGCCCGCGAGCTGGCCATCGTCGCAGACCTCTTCGTCCCTGACTCCTCGCCTCCCGAGAAGATCGAACGGATCTCGGCCTATGGGGCCAAGGTTCATGTCATTGCCGGCGTCTATCACCATGCGCTGGCCGCCAGCCGTGAATTCGCCGCCGACTCTGGTGCGGTGGAGGCCCATGCGTACGACCTGCCCGAGGTGGTGGCGGGGGCGGGCACCTGCGGGATGGAGATCGCGGCCCAGGTGCCGACCGCGACAACGGTGCTCGTGGCGGTGGGCGGCGGTGGCCTGATCGGCGGAATCTCGTCATGGTTTCGAGGTGACGCGAAGGTGATCGGGGTTGAGACGGAAGGGACCCCTTCCATGCATGCGGCCATTGCCGCCGGCCAGCCGATCGATGTGGAGGTCTCCGGTCTGGCTGTGAGTTCGTTGGGCTCCAATCGGATCGGCGATATTCCCTGGGATGCGATCTCGCAGTGGGTCGAGGGTTCGATCCTCGTAAGCGATGACGAAGTCAGGGCGGCTCAGAGATGGTTGTGGAACGAGACTCGTCTGATTGCCGAGCCCGGCGCTGCCACCACAGTCGCCGCCCTGTTGACTGGCAGGTACCAACCCGAACCTGGAGAGAAAGTGGTGGCGCTGGTCTGTGGGGCGAACACCGACCCCGGTTCGGTGATCTAGGGGGCC
>JBQTHI010000119.1:0-1563 GCA_052390035.1 Actinomycetota bacterium
CCATAACGAGGAGCGGGTCATCACCGGGGTCGTGGCGGACCTGGTGAGCCAGGAGCACGAGCTGAAATCGGTGTGGGTATTGGCCGACCGCTGCACCGACGCCACTGCAGAACTGGCTAAACAGGCGGGCGCCTTGGTCACCGCCCGGGAGGAGGGGCCCGACGGGAAAGGGGCGGCCCTCGCCTGGTTTCTGGAGCGTTATCCGCTCGATAGCGACGAGGCGTTGGTCGTTGTCGACGCCGACAACCGGGTACCTCGCCAGCTCCTCTCTCGTTTCTCGGACGAGATCGAGGCGGGTCACCAGGCGATGCAGGCATATCTCGACGTGGCCAATCCTGATTCGTCCGTCCTGACCACTGCATCGGCCCTCTCCTATTGGGCTTCCAACCGCATGGTGCAACTGGCCCGGACCAACCTGGGGTGGCCCGCCGATCTGGGGGGCACGGGGTTGTGCATCACCGCCTCTGCGCTCGGAGATGCGGGCGGGTTCGGTGAGGCGCTGACCGAAGACCAGGACCTCGGTATCCGGCTCTTTCTGGCCGGGCACTACGTGCGCTGGCTCCATGACGTCCGAGTGAGCGATGAGAAACCCGTCGGTTTGGGGGTGGCAATCCGCCAACGAGGTCGGTGGGTCTCGGGGAGGCAGTCGACGGCTAAGCGTTACGGCGGCGATCTGCTGAGGACGGCGAGGGTCGCCGGATGGGATCTGGCGCTCCGCATCGTTCAACCCTCCCGGATCGGCGTTGCCGGACTCAGCGGGGCGTTGGCGGTCGCCTCCGCCATAGGCACTCCACTCTCTTCCTGGCAGATGTGGGCAACTCTCGCCACCGTGCAGTTCTTCAGCCCCATACCGTTCCTCCTCCGAGATGGAGTGCCTGCCCGATACCTGTTGCGATATCCGCTTTTGGTCCTGCTTCCGATACTCAAGCTGCCAGGGCGGATGGTCCGCAGCAGGGACTGGTACCACACGCCTCATGGAAAACCGAGCAAATAGCGATCCCTTTTTGGTGCTCACGGCCCCTTGAGGCGAGTCGCTCACTGGCTAGCCTTTTATAAAACAGGGGCGAACACGCCCGGGATTAGGGAGTGAGGAGCGGGCATGAAGGGGAATCATCGATCACGGCGTCCTAGGGCACTTGTCGTTGCTCTTCTGATCGCCGCAGGTTTGCCGATCGGAGGCTTCGAGGCGATCGCTCAGGTGCCGCCCGGACTGACTGTCGTCAACACGATCGATCTCTCCACGCTCCTTCCCCCCAGCATCGACGCCTCCGGCATCACATACCTCGGCGACAACCTGCTCATCGCCGACTCCGAGGTCGATGAAGAGAAGGGCAACGCCTCCTGTCTGCCCGACCCCCTCCCGGCGACCTTCCAGGGCGTCAACCTCTGGGAGATCACCCTGACCGGAGTATTGGTTAATACCGGTCTCACCCACGATCCCAGCAATCCGGCCGGGCCTAGGGAGCCAACCGGCCTCGCCACGCACCCGAACGGCCACGTGTTCTACTCCAACGACGCCCTTGGACCTCCGACGGTTCCGCCCGGGAGGGTGTACGAAATGGG
>JBQTHI010000120.1:0-9600 GCA_052390035.1 Actinomycetota bacterium
TTGAGATCGGCCCCGGCGACTCACTGGGACTGGTGGGGGAGTCGGGATGCGGACAGTCAACCACGGGCAGGATGCTGACCAAGTTGATGGAGGCCACCAGCGGCCAGATCCTGTTGGGGGGTCACAACGGCGGCCTGGTGGACGTGGCGCACATCACCCGGGACGGCATGCGCACCTTCCGCCGGCGGGTGCAGATGATCTTCCAGGATCCCTACGAGTCGATGAACCCGAGGCGCACGATCTACGACACGATCGCAGAGCCGCTCTCCGTGCAGAAGATCGGCAGCGTCACCGAACGGGAAGACAAGGTCGCCCAACTGCTCAAGATGGTGGGCCTGAGTCCCCCGGAGACCTTCATGTTCCGCTATCCCCACGAGCTGTCCGGCGGGCAGCGACAGCGGGTCGCCATCGCCCGGGCCCTGGTCATCGACCCGAGCTTCGTCGTGGCCGACGAGCCCACGTCGATGCTCGACGTCAGCATCCGCATTTCGATCATGGACTTGATGCTGAAGCTCGCCCAAGAATTCGACGTGTCGTACCTCTACATCACCCATGACCTGGCCGTGGCTAGGTACATGTGTGATCGGATCGCCGTGATGTATCTGGGCAAGATCGTCGAGCTGGCCGACTCGGAGGAGCTCCTATCCAACCCGCTTCACCCGTACACCAAAGCGTTGCTGTCGGCCGTCCCGGTACCCGACCCGGCGATCAAGCGGGCACCGGTCGAGATCCTCGGTGGCATCGGAAAGGCGGTCAACCCACCGCCAACCTGCCGCTTCCTGGAGCGGTGCCCGATGGCCACGGACTACTGCCGCACCCACGACCATCCACCTCTCGAGGACAAAGGGAATGGGCACTATGTGGCCTGTCATCTGGTCGACGTCGGGGCGGCCTGAGAGAGCGCAGGCCTCTTACCTCAGACCTCTCGTCGATATCTGACCTCTGAGATCCATGTTCACAATCCCCAATGCCGTTTCGATGGCCCGTCTGCTGGTCGTTCCGTACTTCTGGTATGTGCTGGTCGTGGAAGACCGTGTGCGCCTGGCGGCGGTTCTCGTCTTGGTTATCGGTGCCACCGATTGGGTCGACGGTTATCTGGCTCGGCGGCTCGATCAGGTCTCAGAGTTTGGAAAGCTGCTCGACCCCCTGGCCGACCGGTTGATGATCGCCGCTGCCCTGATCGGCGGCCTGATCACCGGCGTGCTTCCGTCGCCTTTCGCCTGGCTCCTCATTGCCCGGGAGATCCTGGTGCTCGGTGGAGCACTGGTCCTAGCCATCGCCGGACCTCGCCGGATCGAGGTTCGCTGGCTCGGAAAGGTGGCCACGTTCCTTCTTTATGGGGCGATTCCATCGTTCTATTTTCATGCCGCCGGCTTTCTCCCATGGCTTTCCGGTCCGATCGCCTGGAACCTCGGCGTCGCTGGTCTCATCCTCTACTGGTACGTCGCCTTTCAGTATCTCGCCGTGGTAGTCGGTCGATCCCGCCCGTTAGAGTCCCCGGCCACGCCTTAAGGAAAGGTCTGATGCGGGTCCCCGAGCATCTGCAATACACGGAAGAACACGAGTGGGTGGAAACCATCGACGAGCGAACGATCCGGGTTGGGATCACCGACTACGCCCAGGATGCCCTGGGGGATGTGGTGTTCGTCCAGCTGCCGACAGTAGGAACTGCGATCGAACACCACGGCTTGCTGGCCGAGGTTGAGTCAACCAAGTCGGTAGCGGAGGTGTACGCCCCGATCAGCGGCACTGTCATCAAGGTCAACAACGACCTGGTGACTCGCCCGGAGCTCATCAACCAGGATCCTTACGCCGGCGGGTGGTTCTGTGAGATCGAACTTCCCGAAGCCACCATCCTCGTGGGGTTGCTCGATGCGGGTGCCTATCGCAGCCTGACCGAGTGAGTTGACCCAGAAAACACGTCGGTGGTTGGCTCTACCATGACACCCGATGCAGTGTCCACGCTGTGATTCCCTGGTCGACGATGGGGCGGCGAGCTGCCCTACCTGTGGTTTGGTGCTCGACTCAGAACCGACGGTCGCTTATGTCGAGCTTCCCGACCCCAACCATCCGCTGAGCCCCCAGGAGGCGGCGAGTGTCGACGGAATTACCGGCTGGGCGCTGATCGTCGAGCGTGGCCCTCGGGCGGGGATGACGTTCGTGCTCCACCCGGGCGAGATCAGTGTCGGTCGCCACCCCGAGTCCGACATCCTTCTCGATGATGTCACCGTCTCCCGCCATCATTGCCGGTTCCTCTGTGATGAGACCGAGCTGGCGGTCGAGGATTCGGGCTCCACCAACGGCACGTATGTCAACGGGTCGCGGGTAGATCGCCTCGACCTAGATCCGGGGGATGAGGTCCTGATTGGCCGATTCAACTTCCTGGTGGCCAGGGGCGATGGCTGAAGAAACATTGTCGATCGGTGATGTGATCAACCTCCTCAGAGACGACTTCCCCGATGTGTCGGTGTCCAAGCTCAGATTTCTGGAGGCTCAGGGATTGATCTCACCAGGGCGGTCGAGCGCCGGCTATCGGCAATTCGGACGGACCGAAGTCAAGAGGCTGCGTTACATCCTCGGCCTCCAACGCGACCACTTCCTGCCCCTCAAGGTGATCAAGTCCAAGCTGACCCTCTGGGATCGCGGCGAAGACCCCGGTTCCGTTGACGCCGGAGACCTGGCCATGGATTCAGACGGGGAGCCGATACCCCGCAGTGACCTGGTGAGGCGCTCGGGGCTCACCAGCGGCCAGATCGCCTCGCTCGTCGACCACGGGGTGCTGCCAGCCGACGGGGATGACATCCTCCCCGGCTGGGCCTTGCCGGCGGCTATCGAGGCTCGCCAATTGCTGGAGTTGGGCTTTGAACCCCGACATCTCCGGCAGGTGCGACTAGCGGCAGACAAGGGTATCGAACTGATCCGTCAGCTCATCACCCCTTTGCTCGGTTCTCAGCAAAGTGAGGTGAGACGCCGAGCGGCGGAAGGACTCGAAGTCGGTGCGGAGGCGGTGGCCGCCCTTCACCGAATCTTGCTCACCGCCCAAGTGAGGAATCTCCTCCACGAATGAAGAAGGTCGGGCTGTCAGTAGGCGTCGTGGTGACGCTGCTCCTATCCGCTCCAGCCACCGCGACGGCACGGTCCGGATCGTGGGAGCCACTCCCTCCTCACCGTGGTTGGGTGACTCCGCCAATGCCAGGGGTCGGGGCGGCCAGTTGGATCATCTACGACGAGACCAACGACTGGGTGATCGCCGCCCGTCAACCCGACGCCCAGCGTGCACCGGCGTCGACGACCAAGATGATGACCGCGTTGGTCGTAGCCGACCTGGCTGCCTTCGACGAGAAGGTTACGATCACCACCGCCGCCACCGAAGCGGGTGAAGCCGAAATCGGATTGGTGGCCGGGGAGGTCCTCACCGTCGGCGATTTGGTGGCGGCGATGCTGGTCCGTTCGGCCAATGATGCAGCCATGGCCCTAGCCGAACATGTAGGGGATACGGCGGAGGGTTTCGCCGGCCTCATGAACGCAAAATCGGACGACCTTGGCCTGACCAGCAGCCATTTCGCCAACCCCCATGGTCTCGACGAAGGAGGCCATTACACCTCCGCCGCCGACGAGTTGATCATGGCCCGTGCCCTGCTCGACAATCCCCAATTGGCGGCCATGGCTCGTTCCCCCCAACTCGAGTTTCCTCCCGCCCCGGATGGCACGTTGCGTGGGGGTTCTGCCACCAATCTGCTGCTCGGGAGATACGGGGGGGCGATCGGGGTCAAAACCGGATATACGGTTGACGCCGCTCTGGTCCTAGTGGCCGCCGCCGAACGGGACGGTCGCCGGCTCATCGCGGTGGTGATGGGCGCCGAACAGCCAGACGGGCATTTCCTGGCAGCCACCTCCCTGCTGAACTACGGCTTTGACCGAGCCAGGGTCCCGGCGCTGGTGGACCGCCCCGACCCGGCAAGCCCGCTGGCGGCGGTGGCCCGGATCGAGGCGATGGCCTGGTTGGCCGACGCCGGCCTGTTAGCCGCCCCGACATCACCAATTCCTCCTTTCGCCATTCTGGTTAGAGGTACCGACGATGTTCCCGGTTGGCAGGACGCGCTCGGCTGGGTTACCAGGTATTGGGATTGGCTGGCTGGTGACCTCTGAGCCTTCGGTCACGGAGGTCATCACCGCTTCCGATCTGAAGACCCGGGTGGCCGAACTGGGCGCCGCCATCGGCAACGACTATGGCAACCGGCGGCCACTCTTGGTCGCCGTTCTGGTGGGTGCGCTCCCTTTTCTTGCCGACCTGGCCCGCGAGATTGCTGTTCGGGTCGACATCGACTTCTTGTCGGTCTCGCGCTTTGGTGAAGGTGGTCGGATGAGGATCATGCTCGATACAGCCGAGACCCTCGAGGACCGGGACGTGCTGATCGTCGAAGACATCGTCGACACCGGGCTGAGCCTGACCGTGTTGCGGCGAATGTTGGCGGACAGGGGCGCTGCCTCGGTGGCAACCGTCACCCTGCTTGACAAGGTCCCGCGCCGTCTGGTGCAAACTCCAATCGAATATCGTGGATTCGAAGTGGGGGACGAATATCTGATTGGCTACGGCCTCGACCACGGAGGCCGATTTCGCAACCTCCCCTCGCTGTGGGCGGTCCTCGACTTCGATGGTCTCGACAGTCGAGAACTGACCCATTACCTGTACACCCACCGGTGATAACCTGAGAAGATGACGGGCAACGGAGACCGCATCCCGGTGGAGGTGGTGGGTGTCCGAGTCGAGATGCCATCCAACACTCCGATCGTGCTCTTGAGAGAGCAGTCCGGAAGCCGCTATCTGCCCATATGGATTGGGGCACCGGAAGCGCAGGCCATTGCCGCTGCCCTGGAAGGGATCGAGCCCCCGCGGCCCCAGACCCACGACCTGTTGCGCCTCATCGTCGAAACCCTCGGTGCCCAGATCGAGCGGGTGGAGGTCGTCGAATTGCGCGACAGCGTCTACTACGCCGATCTGGTGATGAGCCGGAGAGGTGAAGCCTTCCACGTCTCGAGCAGGCCATCGGATGCCATCGCCTTGGCGGTTCGGGCCCAGGCGCCGGTTTTCGTCGCACCGCAGGTGTTGTCCGACGCCGGTATCGAGTTCTCCGAGGAGAACGAAGAAGACGAGATAGAACGCTTTCGGGAGCTGCTCGAAGACGTGACGGTGGAAGATTTCATGAAGGGCGATGACTGACGCCCTGAAGGGCGCTTATCCACAGGGTTGTTGACAACATGGAAGGGTCGGGGCTAGCTTGCTGACAGCGGCGGAATTACGAAGCTGTAACCCGGGAGGACGCCCTGTGGCCACCAGAGCCCTAACTTCGAGAGACTTGATTGGTCAGGCGCTAGGCGCCGAAGGTTATCGCGCCCCCACCGTTTGCCGGCTGGTGGGGATCAGCTATCGCCAACTCGACTACTGGGCCAGGACCAATCTCATCAAACCTTCGGTCAAAGACGCCCACGGTTCCGGCTCCCAGCGACTCTACGCATTCTCCGACGTGATCCAGCTCAAGGTGATCAAGAAACTGCTCGACGCCGGAATGAGCCTCAAACGTATCAGACAAGCGGTCGAAATCCTTCGCCAGCAGCTTCGTAGCGAGCGGCCCCTGGCCGACGTGACCCTCCTGTCCGATGGGCAAACCATCTACGCCGCCCACAGCGCCGACGAGGTGGTGGACGTGTTCAAGAGAGGCCAAGGGGTAATTGGTATCGCGATCGGTCCCGTCCAGGACGAACTCGAAGGTGACCTGCACAGCCTCTACCCCGACCAGTTTCACCCGATGGCGGCGGAGGCTACCTGAAACCAAAATCCGACCCGCACAGTTCGGCGGCATCCAGCCACCGCTTCGCCCACAACAGCGAGCGCCAATTCGCGCTCCTGCTCGACTTTTATGGAGTGCCCTGGGAATACGAGCCGCGGGGATTTCCCATCGCCTGGGACGAAGATGGCCGCCCGAGCCAATATTTCACCCCCGACTTTTATCTGCCTGAAGAGGACCTCTTTGTCGAGATTACGACGATGAGCCAGAAGCTCGTCACCAAGAAGAACGCCAAAGTAAGGCTGCTCCGTCAGCTTTACCCGCAGGTGCGATGCAAGGTTCTGTACCAGCGGGACTACCTGCACATGGTCGAGAAATACGGTTTGGAAGAGCCTGATCACCTGGCCCCCACCACCCGGCCCCATCGCCAGCCCGGCCCACCGCAGGTGACACGACTCGGAGAGCGCGGATGACCAGCCGCGACAGGTAGTGCGGTCCCCGCTCCACGCATTCCACGAAGCCCACGGTGCCCGGTTTGTCGACTTCGGCGGCTGGGAGATGCCTGTCCAATATCAGTCGGTGCTCGCCGAACACAAAGCGGTGAGGGAAGCGGTCGGCTGGTTCGACGTTTCCCACTTGGGCCGATTCTCATGGACGGGTCCTGAAGCGCGCTCGACGCTCCGCCAACTCCTGGCCAATGATGTCGATCTGATCGAACCGGGTCGCACGCAGTACACACTGCTGCTCAACGAGCAAGGCGGGATCGAGGACGATCTCCTCATCTGGTGGTGGGACGACCAACACTTCTGGGTTCTGCCCAATGCCGGCACCCATGACGCGGTTCTTGCCCGCTTCCGTCAGGCCTCGCCCACCACTGACGCCACCGACCTGCGCGAGCAAACGGTGATGCTTGCCGTGCAGGGCCCTGACGGTCCCCGCCTTCTCGAGTCGATGCTCGGCTTTGCCCCCAAACGGTTCCGCACCGGTCGGGCAGAAGTCGACGGTAGACCGGTATGGCTGGCGGGAACCGGCTACACCGGCGAGAGAGGGGGAGAAGTGGTAACCGACCGGGAGACGGCTGTCGCCCTCGTCGAGCGACTCGGAGCGGAAGGAGCGTTGCCATGCGGGCTGGGTGCCCGCGACACCCTTCGTCTAGAAGCTGGGCTCCTGCTGGCCGGCCAGGACTTCGATTCGACTCGGAATCCGCTGGAGGCCGGGCTCGAATCCGCGGTGGCCTGGGATCATGAGTTTGTTGGTCGCGCCGCCCTCGAAAAGATCCGGTCCGAAGGCGTCGCTCGACGACTGATCGCCTTTACCATGCCGGGTCGCAAGATCCCACGCCACGGCTACCCGCTCAGAGCCGGGCAGGCAGCCGGTCTGGTCACGTCGGGCAACTTCAGCCCGATGCTCCAGTGCGGCATTGGTCTCGGCTATCTCGCCCCACCGGCCGCTGACGATTCGCTTGAGGTCGGAATCCGCGGGCAGTGGGAGCCGGCCGCACGTGTGGAGCTTCCTTTCTACCGAAGATAAGTGCCGACTTCCCTGGGCGATGACTACCGTCAAATGCCCAACGATTTGCCCAGGCGACGCCTGAATACGGCTTGAATCACCCGCGAGAGGAGCAGTCTTGATCGAAAACATCGCCCGCCCCGAACCCGCCCCGGATGGGGGAGCACAACTGGTCCGGGACTGGAGTCCACCGTCGGGAGAGGTCAAAGGTGACATGGTCTTGGTGCATGGCATCGCCGAGCACTCCGGTCGTTATGGGCACGTCGGGTCGTGGCTCGCCGAGGCGGGCTATCGGGTCAGGGGATTCGATCTGCTCGGTTTTGGCGCTTCCTCGGGGGAGCGCGGAGCCGTGTCCAAGTGGAGCCTTTACCTCGACCAGGTCGAAGGCCACCTCGATGCGATGCGTACACCGGGGCGTCCACTGATCCTCTTCGGCCACTCGATGGGCGGGCAGATCGCCACCGAATATGCCCTGTCGGAACGGCCCCAGCCCGATCTCCTGGTTCTTTCCTCGCCGTCCCTGAGCGGTGGCAAAACCTGGCAACGCAAGGCTGCTAACTTCCTTGGCCGGGTCCTTCCCAAACTTTCCCTCCCGACAATGGTCAAAGGAGAGCAGCTGGCTCGCGACCCGGCGGTCGGTGAGAAATATTTCTCCGACCCGCTCTGCATGACCAAAGTCACCACGCGCCTCGGTGCCCAATTGTTTGCCTCGCAGGCTCGGATCAATGAGTCCCTCGACCGGCTCCGCATTCCCACCTTTGTGTTTCACGGCGAGGACGACACGTTGGTTCCACCAGAGGCAAGCGCACCTCTCGCCGCCCTGCCCGGAGTCGAACGCCGGCTCTTGCACAGCTTGCGACACGAGACCTGCAACGAGCCGGAAGGCAGAGACGTGATTTCGGAGGTGATCGACTGGCTGGAGGCCAAACGAACGTCCTGACTCTCGGCAAATCTGGCGCACCACATTTGCAATTGGCCAAATTTGCAATTGGCCGGTGTCGGTAACCTGCTCCCGTGCGTCGCCGCCTCCCGTTGGCCCTCATCACCTTTCTAGTCGCCTGCAATCAGCCGGCTCCTGCCCGGAGCTCATTGCCGCCGGCCGCTTCGATTATTCCCGAGCCGCAGGCGTGTTCATTCTTGGTGGGCGGCGGCCAGGGGGTCAACATCACTCAGATCATTGCTGATAGCGCCGCCACCGGGATCCTGGAAGAGGGCGATCTGCTGGTTGGGATCGACGAGGAGTCAGTCGCCAACGCCGACACCCTCCGCCAGGTGCTGGGCGAAAAGTCGGTGGGCGACGAAGTCGTAGTACGGGTCATCAGGGGCGGTGAGGAGGAGGCTCTGAACATCGTTCTCGGAGCAAACCCCGACGCCCCCGAACGACCGCTGCTGGGCGTTCTCGTGTCAACCGAATACGAAAGCGTCTTGGCTACCGAGCTCGAAGGCCAGCTAGACGGGGGTCCGCTCTCCAGACCGGTGAGTATTGGGACCAACCTGTACCTGCTCGATCCCGCCACCACCACCTGGACCCCTTTCGGAGTGGAGACTCCTGATGGCACCTGGGTGGTGTCGGGAGAGGCCGTGTTGACCCTCGAGCAACCCGGGGAGCCCGATTCGGCCCTGGTCGATTCGGTCAGCGCCAGCCGCCTGGTGTTCGACGCCGGCCAATGGAATGGCTCCCAGATCCTCGGCACTCTTGGTTCGTCGGTGATCGTGGCCGCCAGCCGGCCGATCGAAGGTCAGGACAACCTGGTGGAGGTGGCGGTGATCCTGGTTGATTTCACCGTCCGGGTAGCTCGATGGATCTGGCCGATTACCGCAGATATCGGAGTTCCGGTGGCGGCCTTTCCCTCACCTGACATGACCAGAATTCTCCTAGTCGGCGAGGATCAAGAAACGTCGGCGCTTCAGCACATGATCATCTCCAATCTCGGCCAACCGATGGTCCAGCCCGATCGCTTCGACGAGGCACAGGGAAATGTCGTGTTGGGATGGTTCGACGACCAATCGGTGCTGGTGGGAACCAGCGGTGAGGGCTTGCGCATGATGGACGCCACCACCGGGTCCCTAAGTCCGCTCGACCTTCCACCGGCTTTGGGGACGGTGACCCGAATCTGGCCGGTGGGTGACGGAGTGCACCTTCTCGCCGAGAGCAGCAACCGCCTTATCAGATTTGATCTGGCCGGCCGCACCGAAATCCGCACCTTGGCCGACCATTGTGTGGTCGACCTCGTGGGCGATATCGGCTGGGGGGCTTAACTCTCCGCTTCGACCGGTTCCTTTTCGGTGACCTGACCGTTGGCCG
>JBQTHI010000121.1:0-17614 GCA_052390035.1 Actinomycetota bacterium
CGTAGATACGTCACGCCTTGAGTTCCGGATTCACGGAGGTCCGGCGGGCCCCTACGTAACTCATGGGGAAAGCCACGACGTCGTCGGAGCACACCACCACACTATAGAGATTGCACCTTCGCACCAGAAACGACCGGTAGTGCGTCTGAGCAGCCTCGCTCCCCGCCGCCAAGCGCAACGGCCAGGCAAGATCGACTACTGGGTCTCCGAACAACGACGTGTGGCCGCGGATACTCTCGGCGAGGATCGACTCGGCTTGAGGACCGAGGGCCGCGATCGCATTGGCGGATAACTCAATTGAAATCACCCACGCACCTGCCGGCGCCTCCACGATCCCGTCTCTCACCTCGGTGGGTCCCACGGCGTTGAAGCCCGGCATGAAGCCGGTGACGCCGAGCAGAAGTGAAGGCGCCAGACCGAGGTCGGCCAGAATCGCCGCGCTCCGCCGGGTAGAACCTTCAAACTGGCTCGAAGTGATCCAGTAATCGGTCCCATCTGGAAGGGTTCCCGCCCACGTGACCAGGTTTCCCTGGTCGGGAGCCACCGTGGTTGCCGATTCGGTTGGCCCACTCAGCGTCATAGGCGGAGCCGAGGTGGTCGGCGTGACCCGCCCGGCCTGTGACCACAGTGCCGCCACCGCCGCCACTCCGACTACGAGGGGGATGACCTGAAAAGGGCTGGGCCGGATACGCCGAGAACCGCGTGGGTCTGCCATGTCTCGATTATGTCGCAACCAGCTCCAGGTATGCCCGGGTCATGGCAACCCGGGCGGTTGGCGGCGGATAGGGACAGCCACTCAGATCTACCTGGTCGGGGGAGAGGCCGGCGGCTCGTCCCTCCCGCGCCCGCCGGGCGACCCACGCCATGTCGAAGCGGGCAACCACCAATTGCTCGAGGTCAAGGACGTCGCCGTGGCCAGGGACCACCACCTGTCCGGCTTCGGCGGCAAGTAAACCAAGGGTTTCCACCCAGTCGACGGGAAACGAATCCTCGAAGGTGGGAGGGTTGCCCTCTTCGACCAGGTCGCCGGCAAACGTGACCCCATCGACATGAAGTACGGCATCGCTGTTGGTATGCCCGCGGCCGTAGAACCCCAGACTCACCCTTCTACTCCCGAGGTCGATGGTGGCATGGGAGGCGAAGGTGTCGGTAGGAGGCATGACTCTCACATCTCGATACCGGACCTCGTCAGGGTAAGACTCGATAACGGAGGCGACCATCATCTCCCCGCGCTCCACCAACTCGGCACGGCAAGCCATATGGCCCCAGATCGGTATGCCGGTGAACTCCTGATTGCCGAAGGTGTGATCCCAGTGATAGTGGGTGTTGAACAGCCAACCGACCGGCCCGGCCTCGAGCATCCTCAGCTCCATTTTCAGCTCTGCCGCCTCGCTCGGATTGGTGCGCGAGTCCACAACCAGGATGGCCTCCCCGCCAATTACCACGCCGATGTTGTGGTCGAAGGGTCGGTCGTAACGGCGTCGGAAGATCCCATCGCCCACTTCTTGCCAAATGCGGGAGGCGCGCACCAGCCGACGGTAATACCCACCTTGGGGACTAGTTAGTTGGAGCGCATCCGGTCTGGCGCTCAACCCGGGCAGAACCGCCACCGATAAGGACGAGACAACTGAACACCCAGGCGGACCGGTCGAACCTCCCTCCTCCTCCAGAGAGCGACTCTTCCTTCCAAAGATCCTCCATCGGGCGGTAAGCCAGGGAACAGAGAAGCGGCCTTCGGGCCGCTTCTCATTTGGTCTTGGTCAGCTGCGATCGCGCCCCTGGTCGGCAAACAGCGTGTAGTTGGGAAGGAAAGTCATGTTGACCGACCCGGTGGCACCCGCCCGGTGTTTGGCGATGTTGACCTGGGCCACTCCCTTGTGTTCGGGCTCATCCGAGTAGTACTCCTGACGATAGATGAACATCACGATGTCCGAGTCCTGCTCCAAAGCCCCCGACTCGCGCAGATCGGAAAGCCGCGGCCGTTTGTCTTCCCGGTTCTCCACGCCCCGGTTGAGCTGAGAGACGGCAATGATCGGGACCCGCAGCTCGGCGGCCAGGTTCTTCAGTCCCCGGCTGATCTCGGCGATCTCCTGCTGGCGGTTCTCCCTGGTGGCACCCGACATGAGCTGCAGGTAGTCGACGACCACCAATCCCAGCCCATGGGCTCGTTGCAGTCGACGGCATTTGGCCCGTACGTCGGTGACGTTCACCACCGAAGAGTCGTCGACATAGATCGGTGCGCGGAACATCTTGGAGCAGGCCGAGACCATCCGCTCCCAGGCGCGGGTGTCGACCTGGCCGGTGCGGAGCAGGCTCGAATCGACCCGGCCCACCGCACAGATGATCCGCTGGACGATTTCCTCTTTCGCCATCTCCAGGCTGAACAACGCGACGGGCTGGCCGGCCAAAGCGACGTTGGTGGCGATGTTCAGAGCGAGGGCGGACTTACCCATGCTGGGCCGGGCAGCGATCACGACCAGATTCGCCGGGTGGAGGCCGCCGAGGGCCTTGTCCAGGTCGCGAAAGCCTGTGGCCAAGCCGGTGACGTCACCCCGACCTTCGAGTGCCTCGATTTCTTCCAAGGCCAGGTTGAACAGGGGTCCCAACTCGATCATCCCCTGGCTGGCCCGCTTCTCGGCAATTCCCAAGACCTGCTGTTCGGCCCGGTCGAGGACGGCGGCGATCTCGTCGTCGGTCCGGAAGGCCAGATCGGTGACTGTCGACCCGGCCTTTATCAGCGATCGTCGTAGTCCATGCTCTTCGACGATCTCGGCGTAGTAGTCGATGTTCGATGCTGACGGCACCATGTCGACCAGACCGGTGAGATAGGTGATGCCACCGATCTTGTCTAGTTCACTCCTCCGGCGGAGCTCCTCTGAGACCGTGACGGCATCAATCGGCTGATTGCTGTTGTAGAGCAAACGCATCGCTTCGAAGATGGCCTGGTGCGCCGGTACGTAGAAGTCATCTGGGTCGATCCGGTCCATCACTTCGTTGGCCGAGTCGGCCGACAGCAGCAAAGCGCCCAGCACCGACTCCTCCGCCTCGCGAGAGTGAGGTGGCACCCGACCTGCCATTCGTGGCTGGCGTTCGATAACAGTGGTCATTGGTCTCAACTCTGACGGACGGCTGGTACACAAAAACCGGGCGCGCGTCCGCCTGAGGGGAGGACGGGGGAAGTCGGTTTACAACTTAGAGCCAGGACCACCAATCGCGAAAACCCACCACCTGGGGGGTTTTCGCGCCCAGCCGAGAGCGGGAGGTCAGGCGGGAATCACGTCAATGGTGACGGGTATCTCGACTTCCGGATGGAGCATGATGTTGACATGATGGAGCCCGATCGCCTTGATCGGTGCCGGGAGATCGACGTGTTTGCGGTCCACGTCTATACCGGTGAAACGCTTGATTCCCTCGACGACGTCGCCGATCGAAACCGAGCCGTAAAGCCGGCCCTCATCACCGGCCTGGGCGGCGAGAACGACCCGCGTCCCACTCAGGCTGGCCGCCAGTTTGGTGGCATCCTCACGGAGCTTTCGCTCGGCCGCCGCCCGGACGGCGACCACCTTCTGGGCAGCAGCTACGGTCCCAGCCGTAGCCTTGGCGGCGAGCTTGCGAGGAAACAGGTAGTTTCGGGCATAGCCGTCTGTCACCTCGACGATTTCGCCCCGGTCTCCCAAGTCGGCGACGTCGGCGATGAGGATGACCTTCACGCCCGCCCCATATAGCCGAGCAGCGCCATCTCCCTGGCATTCTTGATGGCCACAGCCACTTCCCGCTGGTGCCGGGGGCAGTTCCCCGTTACCCGGCGGGAACGGATCTTGGCCCGATCGGACATGTACTTGCGCAGAAGGCCGACATCTTTCCAGTCGACGTATTCGACCCGCTCCTGACAGAAGTAACAGACCTTCTTCTTCATGCGCCGCAGATGCCCCTCCGGGCGGCGCTTCTTTTGTTTGCGGTCGAGGTTGGTGGCACGTCCCATGTGAAGGATTCTCCTTACTAGTCGGTGGATTGGAGGCCAGACAGGATCAGACCATCAGAACGGGGCCTCGTCCGGTCCGTAGTCGTCACGCGCCACCGGCCCTGGCGGCACCTGGGCTCCGGCGAAGTCACCGCCCGTCGAACGTGCCGTCTTGTTCACTGTGGCTGTGGCCCATCGCAAGCTGGGGCCGATCTCCTCGATCGAAACCTCGACAACCGATCTCTTCTCACCCTCCGGGGTCTCCCATGAACGTTGCTCCAAACGGCCTACGACAATCACCCGGCTGCCCTTTTGCAGACTCTCGGCGACGTTTTCGGCATGATCACGCCAGAGGGTCCCCCCGAAAAAGCTGGTTTCCTCCTGCCACTCTCCGTTCTGGTCGCGCCACCGGCGATTTACTGCGAACCGGAGCTTGGTCATAGGAACACCCGAAGGCGTGAACCTCATCTCAGGGTCTTCGACCAGGTTTCCGACCAGCACTACGTTGTTGGTTGACATCGCTAACTCCTTCCCGCCTTCCCTGCAGGATCAACTATGGGCCAAGAGTGGGACAAATCAACTACCTCAATCTTCATGACTTCGCCCCTTCCGGCGGCCGAACGATCTTGTGCCGGATCACCTCATCAGCGAGGGTCAGCATCCGATCGAGGTCGGCGATGGCCAAAGGCTCGGCCTCGAAGGTGAGCACCGAGTAATAGCCGTCGTGTAGGTGATCGATTTCATAGGCGAATCGACGTTTGCCCCAAAGGTCGCGGGCGGTCACCGAAGCTCCTCGCTCAGTGAGAAATGTGGCGATGCCATCGACCCGGCCTTCGACATCGCCTTCGGCCAAATCGGGGCGATGGATAGTCATCACCTCGTAGGTGCGCATGATTTCTATTCCTCCTATGGACATCCGCGAGGCGGAAGGCCCCGTTCCCGCATCAGATCGGGTTGACGGAGCAGGGTGAGGGCACACGAAATCGGCTCGGTGCCGTGGATCGCGTGATTGTAGGCGGGCGCGTCCAACGCTTCAAAAGCCCAGGGCTTTTCCTTGTCGCGTTCGCTCTCCGGAGACAACCCGTGGACGCGGGTAATCAACCTAGATCGACCCTCAACACCAGAGCGGGATCAGCCACGCCTAAACGTCCCCGAGGTGTCTCGAGCGCCCAGCGAAACGGATCGGCGGCCACAAAGACCAAACAGGGATCGGCCAGGCACGGTTCCATACTGGTCGCATCAACCAGGGCTCCCTCGGAGCTGAAAAACCGCAGGTCAAGTGGGATAAGGGTGTCTTTCATCCAGAAGCCGGTCAGGACCTCGTCAGCCCAGACGAAAAGCATCCCATCCAGGTCTCCAAGATCGTCGACCCCGATAAGGCCCCGGGACCGCTCGTCGTCGTCGTCGGCCACCGCCACCGCCATTCTCTCGGTGCCCAGGGTGATAGTGGCCACCTCCCAACCGTCGAGATCGCCACCGTGGGCGATCGGTGACACGGCGGTCGTGGTCGCAGTACCGACAGAAGCGCCAGTATCGCCGGTTGCCGCCGGCACCGCAGTTGTTGTAGCGGTCGTCACCGCTCCGATCGGCGACTGGGGCCGATCGATCCCGCAGGCGAACATAAAGATCGCGGCCAATACCAGCGGCCGCTTCAGCGAAATCGGTTCTCCTTCATCAACAGATGGGCCGCCTCCTCCGAGAGGTGGTAGGTCTCCTCCTCGGCGGGAAACCGTCCATCTTCCACAGCCACCCGAAAGGCCACAATGCCTCGCACGGCCTCATCGTGCAGGTTGGCGAACCGGCGCACGAACTTGGGAGATCGGCCGTACGAAAGGCCGACGATGTCGTGGAAGACCAGCACCTGCCCGTCGGTGCCCGGACCGGCACCGATACCGATCGTCGGGATGGAGACCTCTTTGGTGATGATGTCAGCCACAAGGTCGGGGATGCCTTCGAGGACCAAGGCAAACGCGCCAGCCTGGTCGAGTGCCCGGGCGTCTTCGATGAGTCCCCGCGCCTCTTCGATGAGCCTGCCCTGGACGCGGTAGCCGCCCATGGCGTGGACCGACTGCGGCGTCAGACCGATGTGCCCCATAACAGGGATCTCCGTTTCGACAAGAGCGTTCACCATCGGGAGCCGCTTGCGCCCACCTTCGAGTTTCACCGCCTCGGCTCCACCTTCCCGGATCAGGCGGCCGGCGTTGTGGATTGTCTCGTCGTGGGAGACGTGGTAACTCAGCCATGGCATGTCGCCAACGATCAGGGCCCGGGGGGCGGCGCGAGCCACCGCCGCGGTATGGAGGACCATCACTTCCAGGTCCACCGCGATCGTCGCCTCATAACCATGGACTACGTTGGCCACCGAGTCGCCGACGAGGATGATCTCGACACCGGCCTCATCGACGATTCGGGCAGACGGATAGTCGTAGGCGGTCACCATGCTGAACTTCGGTCCGCCTTTCCGGGCACGAATCGAGGGCACGGTGACCTTGGCCCTGGTCTGATAATTCGCCTCATCGGTCGGGTCGGCCTTGGTGGCCTGATCCTGGCCGCTCTTCGACGCCGCCGGCATGGATGTGGACATGTTCGCTCCTCTCTCCCCTCGCTGTTGGTAGGGGGATAAGCGCATCTCGTTGCTACCGGAGATGTCGCGCCTCGGCCGCCGTCAGGGTCGCCCGTGCCTGGTTTCCGGAACTCAGATTCTAAGCGCCCGAGCCCGGTCGATCGCAGGGCGACTCGGCGCGGGGCCAGCGTTCGGTGTTGCCGTTCGAGTAATGAATGTAGAGGTAGTCGGCGAGGGTGGCCTCGTCGTAATAGATCTCTCGATCCTTAAAGGTGAATCCGCGGGCGGTCACCCCCTCAGGGATCTCCTGGAGCAGCGCGTAGCTGAGGATCTCCCCGGCGGGATTGGCCAGCTCCCCCAACGCGCCGTCGAGATCTTTGGCATACATGTCACCGAAAAACACCAAGAACTCGACTTCCTGGTGCCCACATTGCTCGAAACCCGGGTATTGGATGAGCTGGCTGCCTTCGAGCCGCTGCCCGCTCTCGTCGAGCCACGGTCCGACCTGGCTGAAGCCGCACCCCCCAATCGCCAACAGTGCCGCCCAAACCAGCACTTGGAGGTAGCGCTTCACCTTTTGGCAGCACCGGCTGACGCGGTGTGGGCTCGGACGAAGCCCATGTCGGCAATGTGTTCGACGGCCCCTCCCGGGGTTTCGACAACCACGGGTGCTCCACACTCCCTGACGACGGCCGCCAGCAAGTCGGCGGGCATCCGGCCGTGACCGAGATTGGCATGGCGATCGCGACGGGAGTCAAACCCGTCTCGCGAGTCGTTGCAATGGACCAGGTCGATCCTGCCAGTGGCAGCTAGCACCCGACCGACCAGCTCCGCGCCCGGTTCGCCGCCCGCCCAGGCATGGCACGTGTCGAGGACGAACCCGGGTTGGAGATCTCCGATCACCTCCCAAAGCCGAGCGATCGACTCCACCCGCCGGGCGACGGCGTTATCGCCGCCGGCGGTATTCTCGATCAGGACCGGAACGTCGGTATCGAGCTCAGTGAGGGCCTTGCGCCAGCGGATATAGGCCTCGCCCAACTCGCCTTCCCCGGTGAGGTGACCGCCATGCACGACCACCGCCGTCGCTCCAATCTCGGCGGCTGCGTCACACGACTCCTGAAGAATCCGCCGAGACGGAATGCGGATTCGCGAAGCCTCCGCCGCGACGTTGATCAGATAAGGGGCATGTACATATACAGGAATCGGCGCCGCCCTCAGTTCGGCGGCGTCTTTCCGGGGAGCCGGCTTCTTCCAGCTTTGAGGGTTGGAGAGGAAAATCTGGACCAGATCGGCGTCCCTTGCCGAAGCTTCCTCCAACGGTCGGCTCGAGTCGACGTGGGCGCCCACGGCGATGTTCACAGCGACTCCCTCTCCAAGATATCAAGAGGGCGCTCATCGGGAGACGGTTGGGCCGCCGGCGGTCGCACGGTCGCCTCGATGGCGATGGCGGCGAGGTCTTCGGCCACCCGGGCGGGTGGGCGCTCCCAATCGGAGGCCAATATTGCCAGCGTTCGCCCATCGAGCCATCGGGCTCCCCACAGATCGGGTGGCAAGACCTCGGTGCGCCGCAGGCGAACCCAGAAGACCGGCACGGCCTCACCATCGTCATCGACCTCCTCGGCACCAAGGTCGCTGATGTCGGCCCAGCTAACCGTCAGGGGACGTGAAATCGGGCCACCAAGCCGAAGGTGGAGACCTTGGGCGTCACCGGCTACCAGCGGCCGTGGGGAAATCAGATCCTTAAGCCCGTAAACGGCGAGCATCAACCCAAGCACGATGAGGGCGACCGCCCAGATGTAGTCGCGTGGTTCTAGCAACTCTGGGTTCCCGTTGGGCCAAATCAGGTTCTGGAAGAAGCCGATTATCCGCCGTCGGAAGAGGATGTCCACCCCCAGTACCAGTGGTGGGATCCCTCCCATCGCGATCAACCACATCTTCAGGGCGGACCGCCGAACCTCGACGGCGTTCATCGGTGAATGCCCAGGTCGGCGGGGTGGAGCAGGAACGTATAGGGAATGGCCAGGTCTGCGAGCTTCGCCGCCAAGGCGTCACCGCTCCGATCGACCAGCACAACCACCTGCCCCACCGTTATCCCGGCCTCACGAACAACGTTGACGGCCTCGAGCAGGGCACCGCCGGTGGTCACGGTGTCCTCTACGACCGCAACCCGGTCACCCGGCCGCACCGGTCCGACCAGTCGCCCTCCCGTTCCATGCTCCTTTGCCTCCTTCCGAACCGAGAAGGCGCGCAAGGTTCGACCCTGTTCGGCAGCCACCACGGCGGTGGCCAATGCCACTGGATCGGCGCCCATTGTCATCCCCCCGAGGGCATCGATCGAAGGGTCGAGCACATCGAGCACCGCCCTCCCCACCAGCCGGGCCCCATCGCCGGAGAGGGTGGTTTGACGAGCGTCGAGATACCAGTCGGACATTGCTCCCGATCTGAGGACAAATGGTCCGTCGGTGCGGACGGATAGACGCAGATGTGCGATCAACTGATCCAAGGGTGTTAACTCAACCACAATGCGGTGGTAACCGAAGTGATCCCTGATGCTCTTATCGAGCACGGTACCCGGGTTGCGGTCCGGTATCTTCGGCCGGTGGAGTTGATATTGGTGAGACACGGCTTGCCCGATTGGGCGCCGGACACCCTGGCACGAAACGATCCTCACCTGTCCGGCCTCGGCCGTCGGCAGGCCGAACGATTGGCAGGGGTCGCCGATCGGTGGGGGGCCATCGACGAGATATGGGTGTCTCCGATGCACCGGGCCCGGGAGACAGCCGCCCCTTTGGGCGAGGCGCTTGGTCTTCCGCTCCGTATCCATCAGTGGTCCCATGAAATTCGGAATCCGGACGATTGGGAAGGTCTGCCCATCGACGAAATCTCCAGCGCTTGGATACACGCCAACCTGCGTCCCGTCGCCGAGCTTTGGGAGGGCATGCCCGGTGGAGAGTCATTTCGCGACTTTCACGAAAGGGTCGTCAAGGGTCTTGAGGCGACCCTCGAAGATCGCCGAATAACGCGGCTCGAGGACGGCCACCCTCACTTGTGGGAGGTCGGTGACATTGATCTTCGGGTTGTGTTGGTCGCCCACGGCGGAACCAACGCCGTAGTTCTCGGGCATCTGCTGGGAATGGTGCCCACCCCTTGGGAGTGGGACCGGTTCGAGTCCCCTCACACGGGGGTCGCCCGCATCGTCAGCCTCCCGATCGCTCATGGTCGGGCTTTTTCACTTCGTTCGTTCGGGGAGGTGTCGCACCTCGACTCCGAGATGGTCACCAAATGACCAATCAGGGGCATCTGTCGGGGCTACTTGCCAAACCGACGATCGCGCCTTGTGAAGTCGCGCAATGCTCGAAGAAAGTCGACACGACGGAATGCCGGCCAATAAACGTCGGTGAATACAAACTCGGCGTAGGCCGATTGCCATAACAGAAACCCGGAGATGCGTGATTCACCGCTGGTTCGAATGACCAGGTCGGGATCGGGTACGTCAGCTGAATACATGTGGCGGGCCAGACTCTCGGCGTCGAAGCGGAGCGCCATCTCTTCGGCGGGAACCCCGTCGGCAACGAGCCGGGTGATGAGGTCTTTGGCGGCATCGACGATCTCCTGACGACCGCCATAACCCATGGCGATGTTGAGCACTCGCTCGCCTTCGGAGCAGCCCGCCTCGGCTGTTTTGGCTGCCGCTACCAACTCGGCGGGAAGCAGATCGAGACTGCCGATGAAGCGAAGCCGCTGGTTGTGGGCCGCCTTTGGAAGGCGCCCGAACAGCTCGATCAGAACCTCGAAGTACGGGGTGAGTTCGGACTCGGGACGGGTCAGGTTCTCCCGAGACAACACCCAGGCGGTGATCACCGGCACGTCCAGCTCTTGGGACCAGGCGAGAAAATCCTCGAATCGGGCCATCCCGACCTGATAGCTCTCGGCATATGAGGTCAATCCCGACTCGCGAGCAAAACGTCGGTGACCGTCGAGGATGATGCCTATGTGGCGAGGCAGGCGCGAGGCATCGAGGCGGTGCAACAACCGCCGCTCGTACAGGGAATAGACAAGTGAGCTCGGTCCCGGCATCTGGTTGACCCGAACTCGGGGCCGTAGCCGACGATTTCGTTGGCTGGAACCCTGGGTTCGGGGTTCTGATCCTATCGGTCTGTATCGCCGACGAGTGAAGCGTCGACGAGGGACCGCGGGATGTCGACGAGGCGAGCCCGGAGGAACTCGCCGAGCGACTTGGCCTGCGGGTCGGTTCTGACAGAAGACGAGACCCCTTCCCCGAGGAGCCCCATGATCACGAAGTTGATCGCCAGGAGGTTGCCCAACTCGAATCTGTCCACCGATAGCCCGTGTGTTTCGGGTACGAGCAGGCGGAGGCGGGCAACCGTCAGGTACGAGCGCAGCCAGCGGTAGGCCTCCTCACTTCGCACCCAGACCCCCAGGTTGGCGTTGCCACCTTTGTCCCCCGACCGGGCGCCGGCCACCACCCCGAGCGGCACACGGACGGTGGCTTCATTCTCGAAGGGCGAAGGGCCAGGACTGGCCGATGACGGGCCGCTCTGCGGAGTTGGTGGGCCGGGCGGGACCACCGAACTCACCTCCCGGCTCACGCCCTCAAATGTGACCCGGGCCGGTACCAGCCGGGCCGGGATGGTCGACGGCCAATACACCGCGTATGGGGTGGCATCAAGTGGAGGAGCGGTAATGAAGAACCCCGGATAATGGGCCAGAGCCAGTTCCACCACCGCCCGGGAGAAGCGGGAGATGACCGCATCGTCGGGCCCTTTGACCGTCACTTTCAGGTAGGCGATCGATTGATCGACCGTTTCCGGATCCGGTCGGTCGCCCCGGTACAGCCGAACGTCGGTCTCGGCGTATTGCTCCCGCCCTCCCACCTGTTCCCACAACGCCTCTTCGAGCAGGACAACCTTTTTTTCGACATCCAGGCCGGCGATCCCAAAGGTCACACTGTTGCGATAGCCTCCGGCGTAGTTGAGGGCGACCTTCAGGTCGGGCGGAGGTGCCGAACCCTTAACACCAGTGACCTTGACGCGGTCGGGGGCAATTTGGTCGAGGCGGATGGTTTCGAAGTCGGCGGTGGCATCCGGGTTGAGATAGTGGGGTGGGCCGATCTCGTACAACAGCTGAGCGGTAACGGTTCCAACAGAAACGAGCCCGCCGGTGCCCGGATGTTTGGTGATCACGGCCGACCCATCGGGATACATCTCGGCAATCGGGAACCCGACATGGGCAAGACCCGGCACCTCCTCGAGAAAGCAGTAGTTGCCGCCGGTAGCTTGGGGTCCACACTCGATGATGTGACCGGCGACCACCGCCCCTGCCAGCGCATCCCAGTCGTCGCGACTCCATCCGAACCTCCAGGCACTGGGGCCCACCACCAGCGCGGCGTCGGTAACTCGGCCGGTCACCACCACTTCTGCCCCCAGCTCGAGCGCCTCTTTGATGGCCCAGCCACCCAGGTAGGCATTGGCGGTCAGAGGCGTGACCCCTGAACCGGTCAGCGGCACCTTCCGATCAAGGTGTGAGAACTGGTGCCCCTCGACCGCCAGCCCGTTGAGCCGGGGAATGAGATCATCACCGTCGACATGAGCGATTCGGGGGTTGACCCCCAGGTCGCCTGCAAGCTCCTTGAGCGCCTCCGCCAGACCCGCCGGATTCAGTCCGCCGGCATTCGCCACGATCCTGATGCCTCTTTCAACACAGGTGCCAAGGACCTCTTTCATCTGGACGAGGAATGTGCCCGCATACCCGAGGTTGGGATCGCGGCGCCGGGACCGCCACAGGATCGCCATGGTCAACTCGGCCAGGTAATCGCCGGTGAGCACGTCGATCGGCCCACCCTCGACCATCTCCCGGGCGGCAGATAGGCGATCGCCGAGAAATCCGGAACAGTTGGCGATCCGCAGCATCTCACTCACGAGGCTAAAGCGGACATTGACGCCCAGAACGCGCCGAACCTGGCGGCCATTTACCTAGGTTGTCTTTTCCCCGTTGGGCCATAACCTGTTGTAACCATGGAGCGGTGGCGCTGGGGGCGAGTTCACAACCCGATGAGGGGTCTGCTGCACGGAGCGGCCGCGCTGGCAGCAATCGCAGGAGCTTGGCTGTTGGTGGCCAGGGCCGTTGGCATCCGTCAGGTGGCTGCTGGGATGATCTTCGGATTCTCCCTGGTAGCCATGTTCACCGTTTCGGCCCTTTACCACTCGGTGGGATGGCAACAAGGTGCCAAGGCCTTTATGCAGCGTCTCGATCATTCGATGATCTTCCTCCTGGTGGCCGGAACGGTCACTCCGTTCGCACTGGTGGTGGCCGACGGTTGGATGCGCACCGCGCTCTTGACGGGCACCTGGACGATCGCCCTGGTCGGGATCGTCCTCAAATTCGTCCTTCCCAAGGTGCGCACCGCACTTTCGGCTCTCCTGCAACATCTGATCGGGTGGTCGGGGCTGGTGGCCATACCTGTGATATGGCAGCGGGTGGGGCCGGGGTGCGTGTCGCTGGTCCTGGGTGGGGGGGCGCTCTATTCGCTGGGAACGGTGGTCTTTGCCACCAAGCGACCCCGCCTCCTGCCCCGGTTCTTTTCCTACCACGAATTGTTCCATCTGCTGGTGATCGGCGGCAGCCTTTGCCATTTCTTATCGGTGCTGTGGTATGTGATGCCCTACGGGAGGACCGGCTTTATCTCTTAGGCAGCCTGAGAATCCTGCCTTAGCTCCGCGCCAGCCAGGAAGCCTCGGCGCAGAGCGCTTCGACCTCGTCGATCTCGCGAGGAACGAGACGGGTCAGGTTCTCATGGCCGTCATCGGTGATGAGGATGTCGTCTTCGATTCGCACACCGATGCCACGGAACTCGGACGGAACCCGGTGGCGAACCTGGCTCGCTTCAGCCTTCAACTCTTTGAGCTGGCGCGCCGCCCCGCCCGGGTCCAACAGCGAGCGTTCCGACCACTCGTCCTGGTCATACTCGAACAAGGCAAACTCGATCTCGTCGCGGCCGTCGACATATAGGCCGGGTTCGACAGTGAAGACCATGGAGGGTTTGAGCGTTCTCGGTTTTCCCTCCACCCGATAGGTCCCGGCGTCGTGCACATCCATTCCCAACCAGTGGCTTGTTCCGTGCATGAAGAACTCTCGATAGTGATGCATCATCAAGGAGTCGTCGACTCCGACCGGGAGGAGCCCCAGGGCAACCATCCCCTCGGTGAGCACCCCCACCGCCACGTCGTGGGTGGTGCGAATGGTGGCTCCCGGGCGGGTGGCGGCGATCGCCGCCCTCTCAGCCGCCAGGACCACCTCGTAGATAGCGGCCTGAGGGCGGGTGAACCTTCCATCGATCGGAAAGGTCCGCGTTATGTCTGCCGAGAACAGGTCGATCTCGCAGGCAGCATCGATCAACAGCAGCTCGTCTTCTCCCAACTCCCTGTCGTTTTCCACGTAGTGAAGGATGCAGGCGTTGGGTCCCGAGGCAACGATCGACGGGTAGCCGTTGCGAGCCGACCCTCCTTCGCGCCAGACGTACTCCATGGCGGCTTGCACCTGATACTCGTACATCCCGGGACGGGAGAAACGCATCGCCTCACGGTGGCCCTGGGCGGACAGCTCACACGCGGCGCGCATGCTCTCCACTTCTGAGTCGGTTTTGCAAAGCCGCATCTCGGCGAGGAGGCCGCCGAGGTCGGCCACGGTTGTAGGCATCTCTTTGCCGGTCCGATTCCGATAGTTCCTTGCCCTGTTGACCAGGCCGGTGATCCGGGTGTCTTGCTGCTGATTTCCGCTTCGGTAGTAGAGAGTCTCCCTACCCGAGGCGAGCCTCGCCAGCATCACATCGAGCTGGTCGATCTCATGGGCCTGATCAGGTTGAAAGCGCTCTTTTGCTCCCTCCACTCCTACCCGATAACCGTCCCATATCTCCGCCTCGCGGTCACGGGGACGGACAAACAGGTGGTAGTCACCATCGGGATGTCCGGGGACGAGAACGGCTACCGCCTCCGGCTCGTGGAACCCCGTCAGATAGAAGAACTCCGAGTTCTGGCGGAATTCATGGTGGACGTCGTCGTTGCGAGTGGTCTCGACCGCAGCAGGAATGAGGGCCAGACCGTTGGCACCGATCTGCTGGGCGAGTTGGTTGCGATGATGGAGAAAACGATCAGGCATGCCTCTCGACGCTAGTCGGACCCGGGTTAGGACGGACCTGGTATGGCCTAACCCGGGTTGAGTTCGCTTAGCTGGATATTCCACTCCGGTGACGTTTGCACCATCGCGATCAAGATTGCAGTCAGAGAGCCAGACGGGCGATCCAGTAGCAAGCCAGCCCGATTACCACGGTGGCGACCAACGACCGCCGAAAGACCAGGCCACCCAACACCCCACCGATCCCTGCGATCACAGACGGGTTCATCGCCGGCTCACCGGCCGGGGCGATCAGATCACGCGCGGCCAGGGCAACAAAGAGGGCGATCGGAAAAACGTCGAGAAACCGCGAGTGCTTGACCCGATCCGATGACACCTTGCGGAGCATGAACGATGCCCGAGACCCGAAGGTGATCGCCGCCATCAGGAGAATCATCCACAACTCGCTCATTTCGGCACTAGTGCGTCGTCTCCCACCCCGGCTGTCCGCACCCGGCTTCCGAGTAACGCCCCCACGACGGCGGCAGCCGTTACCTGCCAGGCCGCCGGGAGCCAGATGATCGAACCAACCGTGGCGGCCAGCGCCAGGAGGGCGGTGAATAGATTGCGCCGGCCGCGTATCATGGGCATTGCCAGGCCGAGGAAAAAGAGGGGAATGATCACTTCGAGGCCGAGCCTGGCGGCGTCAAGGTCGGGGCCGAAGATCGCACCAAGCGTGGTGAAACCGAGCCAGGTCGAATAGAGCATGAGATCGACCGCGGTCTTGTAATCGACGAGGTTGGTCTCGCCCCTCTCCCTGGCACTGATCGCCAAACCGTACGATTCATCGACCAGGATCCAGGCCAGGTGGAGCCGCCGCCACCAGGGCACGTCACCGAGCTTCTCGGACAAACTGGCCGACATCGGCAGATGGCGCAGCGCCAAGCCGAGGGTCGCTACCAGCACCGGCCCAGGACCGGCGGCGAGCAGTCCGACCATCGCTATCTGCGCGGCTCCCGAGACCACGATCAGCGAGGTGAAGATGGTGAGCTGCGTCGAAAGCCCCGCCTGGACCGCCAGGGCGCCAAAGACCGCCGCAAAGGCGGCGATGGGCGCCACCAGCGGTAGGGCATCGCGGATTCCCCTCCGCACGGGGCCGGTGAACGTCATCCCCACCACGGTCGGCCCTGGTGCTTAACGGGCGCCGGCAACCCGATCACGAAGGGCGGCCACTTGGACCAGCACCGACTGGGGAGATCCCGAGCCTGGGCTTCTTCGGCGGGCGAGTGAGACCGCCGGGTCGATCAACGACAGGTCTTCGGCCCGGAAGTTGGGATCGACACCGGTCAGGTCGGCGGTGGTTGCATCGGCCAGGGTCTCTCCCCTGCCCGTCAGGGCAAGGACAAGGCGTCCCACTGCCTGATGGGCGCGCCGGAAGGGCACACCCCTTTCGACCAACAATTCCGCCAGGTCCAAACCGGCGGTCCACGACGCCGGTGAGGGCGGATTGAACTCGCCGGATCTCAGCATCCCCGACAAAGCCGCCAACGCAGCGGAGAGAGTGTCGTCGGCTCGAAACAGTGGGGGTTTGTCCTCTTGCAGGTCGCGGTTATAGGCAAGCGGCAGTCCCTTCTGGAGGACCAAGACCGTACTGAGATCACCGATGACCGCGGCCGCCCGCCCCCTGACCAACTCGGCGATGTCCGGGTTCTTCTTGTGGGGCAGGGCCGACGACCCGGTCGTGTAGGCGTCATCGAATGTCACCCATCCGAATTCGGTCGTCGACCAGAGCACCAGTTCCTCCGCCAGCCGGGAGAGACTCACCATCGCCTGGGCGCAGCAGAAGACGAACTCCGCCACCAGGTCACGGGAGGCGACCGCGTCAATCGAATTGTCGAAGGGGCGTTCGAACCCGAGCAGGCGGGCGGTGACACCCGGGTCGATCGGAAGACTCGATCCGGACGCGGCTCCAGCCCCCAGCGGGGACGAGCCGTGCCGGATGAGAAGGTCGGCAAAGCGGCCGCGATCGCGTAGCGCCATCCAGGCGTAGGCGAGGAAGTGGTGTCCGAGGCTGGTGACCTGCGCCTGCTGCATATGGGTGTAGCTCGAGACAACGGTTTCGGCATGTTCCTCGGCAAGGTCGGCGAGGACGAGCACATAACGGCCCAGGTCGGCCGCCCGCTCAGCGGTCGCCGCTCGCAAATACATCTGAACATCTACCGCGATCTGATCGTTGCGGGAGCGGCCGGTATGAAGCTTCTCGCCGACCTCACCCGTCAGATCAACCAACCGCCGCTCAACGGCGGAGTGCACGTCTTCGTCGCTCGGAAGGAAGAGGAACTGATCGTTTCGCGCCTCGTCGAGGATCTGTTCCAACCCCTTGTGCAGCTCAAAACGTTCAGCTTCGGTGAGGAGACCCACCTCGGCCAGCATGGCTACGTGTCCGATGGAACCCTGGATATCGAATTCGAGGAGCCTCTGGTCGGCTCGATCGACCGTGAAGTTCCACAAGTCATCGGCGGGTGACCGCCGGAACCGGCCTCCCCACAGCACCCTCATTCTCCGGCTCCCAGCCGCTCTTCACCGAGGCGGCGGAGGCGCAGGGCATTGAGCCTGATGAACCCGCCGGCATCCGCCTGGTTGTAGACATCGTCCTGCTCGAAGGTGGCGGTCGCATGGTCGTAGAGGTCGTAGCTGTCGGAGCGACGACCGGTCACCGACACGGCTCCCTTGAAGAGCTTGAGCCGGGCCTGCCCATTGACCCGCCTCTGCACGTCGTCCATGAAGGCTTGGAGAGCACGTCGTTCGGGTGCAAACCAAAAGCCGTTGTAGACCATCTCGGCGTAGCGGGGAACCAACTCGTCGCGAAGATGGGCGACCTCACGATCAATCGTGATCGACTCCACAGCCCGATGAGCGTGGTGCAGCAAAGTCCCGCCAGGCGTTTCGTAGACCCCCCT
>JBQTHI010000122.1:0-15921 GCA_052390035.1 Actinomycetota bacterium
CTATGACGCCGTCCGCGGTGAGGGTCCTATCAGGTGGGCAGACCAATTCGATCTCGGCAACTGGGGTCTGCTCACCGCTCACGATGGCGATCGATTCATCGGAGGTGCTCTCGTGGCCTTCGACACCCCAGGAGTGGACATGCTCGAAGGTCGCTCCGATCTCGCCGTTCTGTGGGACATCCGCGTACATCCTGACGCTAGGTCAGGAGGGGTAGGAGCACAGCTGTTCGAAGCAGCCGAGGAGTGGGCGAAGCCGCCGGTGTCGCACCCTGAAGATTGAAACGCAAAACATCAACGTTCCCGCATGCCGGTTCTACGAACGTATGGGATGCACCCTGGGAGTCATCAACCGGTTTGCCTACACCGAATTACCCGATGAGGTGCAACTGATCTGGTACAAGCGACTCTGAAATGATCTATCCGGGTCTCCAGGCTTTATCCCTCTGAGTCCGAGTGCGGAGACCGAGCAGAACGGCACGTCGTGCTCGGTCGATAGCCTCCAAGGTGACGCCGTGCTTGGGCTAACTGGTCGCATGCCGCGGGCGCAGCTCAGCAGGTCGCTGATTGGTCGAAGCGCGAGGCTCCAGAGTTAGCTAATGAGGCGACGGGGCGGCTAGTTAATCGCCAACACCATTCGTCGGATAAATCTATTCCAGTCACGCTCCAATCCGGCGTGGAGGTCAGCGCAGCAACTTCAGTTTGCCCGGTGGGCACCGGAAAACCTTGAGGGTCAGCGACAACGACGCATGAGTGACGCCTTCAACAAGGAGCTGCAAAAGTTGGCCGCGACCAGGGGCTACGGCTGCGATCCCTGTCTCGTTGTCGAAGACAAAGACTTGGCGCTGGCGAATCCCGACCTGGTAGCGAACGCCGCCAAGAAACTCCTCGAAGAGCTTCCCGACGCCGGTCCTGAGTGGATCCTGCTCGCGAACATATCGGGTCGTTCCGACGCCGCCGCTAGACCCCCGGTCAGTGGCCGGGGGGTGGCTCCCACAGCTCGAAACGATTGCCTTCGGGATCGACCGCCCACCCAAAGCGCCCATACTCGTGTACTTCGACCCGGTCGTCGACGGCGGCCCCTGCCTCCCGCAGGCGGATCAACATTCCGTCGAGGTCGTCGACCCGGTAGTTGATCATCGCCATCTGAGAGTTGGAGCCGAAGTAGTCCGTGTCGAAGGGGAATCCGGCCCAGACGAGGGTCTCGCCGCCGTTCGAGCGGAGGATCGTGTGGGTCTCCTCGCCATCCGGAAGCCCGAGGTTTGCGACATACCAACGAGTCAAAGACGCTGGATCGCTGGCTCGCAAGAACACCCCACCGATCCCGGTAGCCTTAGCCATTCTCAAAATCCCTTCTGCTCGGCCCCGGCAGTGTTGCAGGCCTTTCGAGCTCTCGGCCGCACCGACGAAGTCATACCCGCACCCCCTAATCCGCCTACCTGGGTGGTAGGCAATGGCTGAATTCGTGACCGTGGCCGGCGTAGGTCTGGAGCCCCGTTTTAGCGGTCCCTAGGCCGGACTGGTAGTCGCGCCGAGAACTGACTCGAGAGGCGTCCCCGGAAGTAAGACTCAGTGGGAGGATGGCCACACGTGGCTCGGTCGCGTGGTATGGGCTGGCAAGTGCTACTGCACAAGGATCAAACCGAGTTGTGGGCTGGTTGTCGAGAAGATCTGAAGTTGTGGAGTCATAGGGGCTTCCTTCTGCCATGGCAGGCGCTTGATCAGCCGCCGGAGCAGATGAGAACACAGATCACTCAATCACGAGTGATAACGCTCCGATCTTCAAGCGCACCCGATCGGCACATCCAGGTTCGCAAGAGACGAGGTGGTCGCGATCTGGAGTGATAGTGGCTGCCTAATCACCTCTCACTGTGACGAATGGGAAACTGGGCTCCGGTAGGTCGGATGAGTGATCTATCTGGACAGAGAGCCGAACCCCTCGGATGCAGCGGTTCTGGGGGCCGTCCACGTGAGGGCGTGGCAGGCGGCGTACCGGGGTGGGCTGATGCCCGATGAGTACCTCGACTCGCTCTCTATCGACGATCGGGCAGAGATGTGGCGGCGAGCCCTCGCTTCCGACCCGCATCCTCAGCAACGCCGCTTCGTGGCCGCCGATGGTGCCGGGACAGCCGTCGGGTTCATCCTGGTCGGACCCGCTGGAGACGACCCGGCGCCCGAGGGTGAGGTCTATGCCACCAACGTCGACCCCGACCATTGAGGCGCCGGCACCCTGCTTCTCGACGCCGGCACCCGCGCCCCTCACCGAGGAAGGATTCCCGACGGCGGGTGTTATGGGTGCATCCGGGGAACCAGAGAGCGCGTCGGTTCTATGAGGCCCGCGGGTGGTCCGCCGACGACGCCGAGCGCACACAAGAGGTGCTCGGGGTCACGGTCCCCGAGGTCCGCCACATGCGACCGCTGCCTTGACTTCGCCGCATCGCGACGCCTCCGATGGCCGCACTGGCTCACTGGACTAGGTGAGATAACGAGCGCTCCCATGCGTCCTCAACATCGGTACGCCTGCGCTGGGTTGCGACGTGTCGATACGCCAGTCCGAAGGCGCCTACTCGTACATGGCCGTTTTGGGCCGGCTCTCGTCCTCGGGCTCGCATCGAGAATACGGCACCGAACGCACGCTCGGCACGGATATCGCCATGTCACCCCAGCTCCTGAATCGGCGATGTCTTCCAATCGAGCGCAGCATCCATTCCTCCGCTGAGGGTCCGCTAACACCACCTCGTAAGCTGCCGTCAGCGAGCTCCGGCCGTCAGTGAAAACGGCGGCGGCGTTCCAGGTCGGGACCGGTGGGAGGCGGCTCAGGCGTGACCCCAGGCAGCGGTCGGTGGGCATTGGCGGCATCCTCGACCAACTCCATCACCAAGGCCCGAACGGCGGGTGAAGATAAGCGCACTGAGACCCAGTCGGAGCCGGAGTAGCGAAGGTCAACCCGAGGATCGCCCTTGAGTTGGGCTCGACGTCGTCGGATGACCTCTCGAGTCAGTCGGATCTCGATGAGATCAGCACTCTCGAAGTGGGCGATCTCCTTGCCGTTCACCCAGTAGGCGAGATCATCTCTGAACATGGACGGGCTCTCGGCCACGCCATCAAGAGAGGCGATGAGGTCCCGAAGATGCTCGGTCATGGAACACAGTATCCACTGACTATGTCAGCAGAAGGTGCGTAAACGAAGATCAGCGCCCATGAACCGATCAGATGAGGACGCCCGCATCGAACGCCCCGCATCATCCACCCGCCCGCTATCACCCAATATCAGGGATACCACCCAATCCTGAGACTGCTCGGGTTCGGCACCTCTCGGAACGGAACCTAAACCTTGTAAGACGCAACGTGATACAATCGAGTTAGATGGCGCTAGCAATCTCTGTTCGACTCGACGACGACGCCCAGCGGGCGCTCAACCAACTCGAGGCCACGGGCATGACTCGTTCCGAAGCGATACGGGCGGCTCTCGTCGAGGCTGCGTTACGCCTACACAACAGACAAGCCCTCGCTGCGGAGGTAGCGGCGCTGGAAGGCGACGAGGAGGATCGAGCCGAAATGCAGGCTGTGGCGGATCTCATGGAGAGGCTCCATGCGCCGGGGTGACATCTTTGCCCTGCGTCTGCCCAGAACGGTCGGTCACGAACAACACGGACGACGCTTCGGCGTAGTCGTGCAATCCGATGCCTTCCTACCCCGCTCTGTGGTGTTGGTCGCCCCCACATCCATCAGCGCCAAGCCGGCATCGTTTCGGCCGGAGATCAACATAGAGGGCACATCAACGCGGGTCCTGGTCGAACAAGTCGGCGCCGTTGACGTCGGCCGACTCGGAGATCTCGCCGGTCACCTCTCACCTGAAGAGCAGTGGGGAGTTGACGGCGCACTTCTGACGGTCTTAGGCCTCAACTGACCACGCCGACATTTCGATTTCGGCGCGTAGTGCTCCGATCGGCGAGTGTCCTCGCCAGAGCGGACACCGTTCCCCTCGCGCCACATGAGAAACCCGGCCGGATGGATTCAACGCGACTCCCCCAGTCATCCCGACCGCGGCAGCAGGGTAGAACTGTCCCTACCGAAGCCTCATGCCGGCCGCAAACGGAGAACACGCATCCGTCGATGGGGATACAAGGTGTCCACCAACACGGGAGCCGCCAGGCTGCACGAGCGCCTCGCCATCTCCTCTGCTGGTGCGGGGGGCCATGGTGGCGGTGCGATCAGTTGTCGACGGTGTCGGTCGGCCCCGCGTTGTCCGCGTTGGTATAGACGAGATGCAACACACCGCTCTCGAAGGTAGTTGCCGACACCAGCTTCAGCGGCACGGTCGCCCCGTCGGCAAAGAGCCTCTTGCCGTGGCCGACGATGATCGGATGAACCAGCAGATGCAATTCGTCGATCAGGCCCTGCTCGAGTAGCCAGCGCACCAGAGTGGCGCTGCCCGTCGTGCCGAGGCGAGTGTCGGCCTTCAGCTTGGTCAGCTCGGCGGCCACGTCCCCGGAAATCACCGACGAGTTCTCCCAAGTCGCCTCGGTCAGCGTGTTCGACACGACGTACTTGCGGCCGCCGTTCATGACCCCCGTTATCGGGTCGGCGGGGTCGGCGTTGGGCCAGTAGCTGGCAAACTCGTCGTAGGTCTGACGGCCGAGGAGGGTGGCGTCGCTGCTGCTCATTAGCTCCCCGACGACGGCGCCCATCTGGTCGTCGAAGTAGGGGAAATGCCAGGTCTCGGGCGACTCGATTACGCCGTCGAGGGAGATGAAGAGGCTGGACTTGATGTATCCCATCGCGATGCTCCTTGTTGGGTCGGGCGGGGTGCCTGTTGGGTTGCTGTTACCCCATATGCCGAACGACGGCCAGGTGAATCGACATGACTTTAAAGGCTTCTCGAGGTCTTCTCTCTGGTCGAGGTTGGCGACTCCACCGCCCGAGGCAGTTCTTGAAAGGCTCGCTCACGAAGCGGCTCTCGCTCGGGTCATCCGCCCCGACAGCTCGCCGAGATAGGCGACCAGCTCGGGCGGTTCGTGTACCTCGAATTCAACGTTGAGCCAGGCGAGCTGGAAGGCCAGCCACTCGAGGTAGTCGCCTTCAGTTCGCAACCGGCAGCTGGTTTCATCAATCGGTTCGACCTCACCTTCTCCTCGGTGAATCCTGGCGACTATCTCGGCCGCCGGGGCCTTGAGGGTGGCAACCACCCGATAACGCATCGGGATCGACCTCATCGCGTTCATCACATAGTCGACGGCGTTGCCACCGGGTATCGGGCGGGGCTCGAATGGCATCCGGGTGGCCCGCGGATTCTGGACTCGGTCGAGTCGAAACGTGCGCCAGTCTTCTCGCTCCCGATCGTAGGCAAGCAGGTACCAGCGCTGATGGAGGGTCACCAGTTGGTGCGGCTCGACATGGCGTTCACTGCCCTCACCGGCTCGGCTGCGATAGGCAAAGCGGAGGCGCTCCCGATCTCGAATGGCCTGGGCGATCGTTGTCAAGATCTCTGGATCGACCTTGACCCATGCCCGGATCCGGGGCATCACCGCCGATTGAAGGGTGTTGACCCTTCGACGGATCCTGGGTGGCAGCACCTTCTCGAGCTTCGCCAGCGCTCGTAATGATGTCTCCTCGATCCCCAGGATTGTCCCGCCGCTTGCGGTCAACAGACCCAAGGCGATCGCCACCGCTTCTTCGTCGTCGAGGAGGAGCGGGGGTATATCGGCGCCCGCTTCTAATTGATAACCACCCGCTGGGCCGGTCGTGGCCCGTACCGAGTAGCCCAACTCGCGGAGACGGTCGATATCGCGGCGCAGTGTCCGCTCGCTGACCCGAAGGCGGTCGATCAGCTCGTGGCCCGACCAGGTGCGACGGGCCTGGAGCAGGGAAAGCAGCCGGAGGGCTCGTGCCGTGGTGTCGGCCATTAGCCAAAGATTCTACCTATTCCGGTCAGAAAATGGCATGAATAGAAATTACCTTGAAATCAGCGATGAGTTCTGCCCGCCGGCGGAGTCTCAACAGCAAACAGGAAGGAGTACGCATGAACGAGGTGATACGGGCCGAAGGGCTCGTCAAGCACTACAAGGAGGTAAAGGCCCTTGACGGGCTCGATCTCAGTGTGCGGGAGGGGCACGTCCTCGGCCTGCTCGGACCCAACGGGGCCGGCAAGACCACGGCGGTGCGGATCCTCACCACCCTGCTGATCCCAGATGCCGGCACCGCTTCCGTGGCCGGAATCGATGTCACCGCCCGACCCAATGAAGTTCGGGCTCGGATCGGTCTATCGGGTCAATACGCCGCCGTCGACGAATATCTCACCGGGTTCGAGAACCTCTACCTATTCGGCAAGCTGTACCGTCTCGGCCGCGAGAAGGCACGGGGTCGGGCTCGGGAACTCTTGGAGCGGTTCGACCTGGCCGACGCGGCCGACCGTCCTGTCAAGACCTATTCGGGAGGGATGAGACGCCGCCTCGATCTGGCCGGGGCCCTGGTGGCGGCTCCATCGGTGTTGTTTCTTGACGAGCCCACCACCGGTCTCGACCCCCGCAGCCGCGCCGGCATGTGGGAGGTGATTCGCGAATTGGTGCAGGGCGGCACCACCCTGTTGCTAACCACCCAATATCTCGAAGAAGCTGACCGGCTGGCCGACGAAATCGTGGTGATCGACCATGGAAGGGAGATTGCCCGGGGCAGCGCCGACCACCTGAAGAGCCAAATCGGGGGAGAGCGGGTGGAGTTGGTGATCAAGTCCCACGACCACATTTCAGTGGCGCGCGACACCCTGAGCTCGTTTGCGGTCGGGGAGGTGGTCGTCGACTACCAGAACCGCACCCTCACCGCTCCGGTAACCGGGGGGAGCGTCGTCTTGATGGAGGTGCTGCGAGGCCTCGACACCAGCTCGGTACCCGTCCTTGACGTCGGTCTTCGCCGCCCGACGCTCGACGATGTGTTCCTCACCCTTACCGGTCACCGTTCACTGGAGTCGAACGGTGACAAAGAACTTAAGGAGATTGCCTGATGAATCAACTCGCCTGGGTGGCCGCCGACGGCCTCGCCGTCGCTCACCGCAACCTGATCAAGATCAAGCGGGTACCCGAACTTCTGGTCTGGGTGCTGCTCTCGCCCATCATGTTCGTCCTGCTCTTTGCCTACGTCTTCGGGGGCTCAATCGATGTCCCCGGCGTCGGATACCGCGAGTTCCTCATCGCTGGGATCTTCGCCCAAACCGTCGTTTTCGGTGCGACGTACACCGGAGCGAGCCTGGCCGAGGACATGCAGAAAGGAATCATCGACCGCTTTCGATCGCTGCCGATGACCCGATCGGCGGTGCTGGTGGGTCGAACTGCCAGCGACATCTTCTACAACGTGCTGTCCATCGCCATCATGGCGGGTACCGGTCTTTTGGTCGGGTGGCGGATCCGCACATCGTTGTGGGAGGCACTCGCCGGATTCGGGATCCTGTTGTTGTTCGCGTACGCGTTCTCATGGGTGATGGCGAGCATCGGCTTGGTGGTGCCGGGGCCGGAGGTCGTCAACAATGCCTCCTTCATGGTGATCATGCCGCTCTCCTTCATCTCTAATGCCTTTGTGCCGAGCCAGAACCTTCCCACCCCGCTACGGATCTTCGCCGAATGGAACCCGGTTTCGGCTGTGACCCAGGCGGCCCGAAACCTCTTCGGGAACGTGAACCCGCTCGCTCCGGTCCCGGAGGCGTGGTCGATGCAGCATCCGGTGCTCTATACCCTGATCTGGGTGGCGGTCATCCTGGCGGTGTTCGTCCCGTTCTCGGTCAGCCTGTATAAGCGGGCAGCCACCAAGTAGCTGATCCATCTTTCCCTAGACAGGCCCCCATCGTCTTCTAGTTTGCACGGCGACCGCCGACGACTGCTGCTTTGGGGGACCTGCCTTGGGATTTCGAATTACGGTTTGGGGAGCGGCCCTGGCGAGCTTGGTGTCGGCGGCACCGGCCCTTGGTGTGGATGACGCGGTGCCAGGAGCGGGGACGGGCTTGGTGATGGCGGGTCTCTATTCGGACCAGTGGTGGTCGGCGGCCGACCTCATTGGTCTGGCTGAGGCCAGCGGCAAGAGAGCCTCGTTGATGGGCACCTTTCATCAACCCTGGGAGTCCGAGCACGGATCGTCGGGAAACACCGACTGGCTGCTCGAGCAGGCGTGGACGGCCGGGGCCACTCCCGTGGCCAATGTCGAGCTGGCCGAACCGGCCGCGGAAATCGCAACAGGAGCTCACGACGCCGGGATAGCCCAGTGGGCTCAACGGGTCAAAGGCTGGCTCGACCGGGGAGGTGGGCGTTCGCTGTTCATTGCTCCACTCGCCGAGATGAACGGTGACTGGGTGTGGTATGGGATGGATCCCGGAGGATTTCGGGGTGCCTACCGGCGCTTTGTTGAGATTTTTCACCAGGCCGGTCTCGACGAAACCAGGGTCCGTTGGGTGTTTGCACCCAATGCCTGGTCGGTCTGGCCACATCGAACCGTTGACTATTACCCGGGTGACGATGTCGTCGATCTGGTCGGCATTTCGGCTTACAACTTCGGTGAGCAGGCCGGGCGATGGAGCGGGGTGCTCGACTCGGGCTTGGGAGCATTGGACGAGATCCGAAGTTTTGCACCCCAGAAGCCGTACCTCATTACCCAGGTCGGAAGCTCCACGGTCGGAGGCGATCGCGACGCCTGGCTGCTCGAACTATTTCAAACGGCCGCCACAGATCCGAATGTGGTCGGCCTGATCTATTTCAACTTCGTCAAAGAAACCGACTGGAAGGTCTGGGATGGCGTGAACCTGGCGCCGGGTTGGCATCAGGCGATGCAGATGCCGACCACCGTCTACCACTGGCCGCTCGCCGAATGGTTCCAACCGGGGCCGATTGCATTTACACCCGACCAGAAGTCGTTGGGCGGTTCGCAGGCGCTAACACCTCTCGGCCCAAGGCAGAGCCGGTCGCTGTTTCCTATCTAGGGCACGATGTTGTGGTTGCGGTGGAAGACGTTGTCGGGGTCGTATTTTCTCTTCACCGTAACCAGACGCTCGTAGTTGTCTGATCCAAAACCGGCGACCACCCGATCGCGCCCTTCATCACCGATGAAGTTGAGATAAACCGCGCCGCTCGCCCACGGTCTGAGATCGGCTCGCAGGTCGTGAGCCCATTGCCGTGCCCGCCCGTCTTCGGCCGGGTCGCTCCACAGGCCAAACGGGTGGATGATCCACGGAGCCGATCGCCAGGGAAGCGGATAGTCAGAGGGTCCGCGGGCTACCGCCCCTCCCTGCGGAAAAAGGACGTGTTGGGACGGCGAAGGGACGATCATGTCGGGCGCCCGTTGACAGAACAGGTCGACCGCGACATCGGGAAGCGCGTCGAGGTATTCGGCCGACCAGTAGTTCCGATAGCCGGGCGGGTCGTCGAGCATTGAGTTGAGATCGGCGTAGGCACCTTCGAAGATCAACTTGCCGGCGGGATCCAACTCCATCATCGGCGCCATCACCTCCAGTGCCTCGGGCTTTGGCCCCGCATAAGTGATGAACGCGGCACATGTCAGCTTGCCGACCAACAGCTCGGGCACGAACTCCTCCACCGGACCGGTGAGATAGATGAGGCCACCGCCGATCTCGTCCGGTGCATCCTCGATGAAGTCCCGGTAGGCCCTGACCACATTGGGTCCGACCTCCGGATCCCAAAGAAGGAGAGCGGCCGAGGCGATGGGCAGCGGATAGAGCCGAAGGGTGATCGAGGTGGCCACTCCGAAATTTCCTCCACCGCCGTGGAGGGCCCAGAACAGATCGGAGTTCTCCGATTCGGACGCTCGCACCACTTCGCCGTTGGCGGTGACCACATCGACCGAAACCAGATTGTCGCAGGCGAGGCCGAACTTGCGGTCCATCCATCCGCCGCCGCCGCCGAGGACAAAGCCGCCCAACCCGGTGGTTGATACTCGACCGCCGGTGGTCGCCAGCCCATAACGCTCGGTGGCCCGGTCGAGGTCCCTCATCGTCGAACCACCTCCGGCGGTTGCCGTTCCGTCGTCGGGGTCAACCGTGACGGCGTTCAGGTGTCGAAGGTCGACGACGATCCCACCGTCGGTGAGGGCCATGCCGGCCACCCCATGGCCGCCGCCCCGTACCGAAATCTCGAGACCCGACTCCCGACCAATCCGGATGGCCGTAGACACGTCTTCGATTGTCTGGCACTGGGCGATGACTGCTGGGCGGCGATCGATCATTGCATTGAAGATGGCCCGCGCTTGATCGTAGCCCGCATCGCCGGCCTCGAAGACGTTGCCCGAGAACCCTTTACGCAGCTCTCGTAGGGCCGGGCCCGGGGCACGTAACGTCGCCATCGGCGGGCAGTTTGCCAGGTGTTTTGGCGGTCGGCTCCTGACACGGTGCAGAGTTTCTCCCCGTCGGCTAGAAACAGCGGGTGATAGCCATTCGCGAGGTCGGCCCCCGCGACGGACTTCAGGTCGAGCGACCCTTGCCACCAGGGACCAGGGCTTTGTTGGTCATCTCCCTCACCGATGCCGGACTGAGCCAGATCGAGGTCGGCTCCTTCGTTTCGCCCCGGGCGGTGCCGGCCATGGCCGGTGCCGACCAAGTGTTCGCCCTGCTGCCGAGGGGCGGACCTGTGACCTTTTGGGCCTTGGTGCCCAACCGCCGCGGGGCCGAACTCGCCCATGCCGTCGGGGTAACCGCCATCACCATCACCGTGTCGGCCTCGGCCGAATACAGCCGGAAGAACATCCGCGCTGAGGTGGAGGAATCGATCAAAGCCCTCCCCGACATCGCCGCCGCTGCCCCCGGGGCTCGACTCGACGTGGTGATCTCTTGCGCTTTTGGCTCGCCCTACGGCGATGTGACCTCGGTGACCGATGTGGAGAGCGTGGTGGCCAAAATCCGAGGAGAGGTCAGTGCCGAGCTGACGCTGGCCGACACCACCGGGGCGGCGACCCCGCGGCGGATTCGATCCGTGCTGGAAGCCGTGGGGAACGACGTTGGCCTTCACCTCCATGACACCAGAGGCACAGCCGTGGCCAACGCCCTCGCCTCCATCGAACTAGGAGTTCGCCGGTTTGACACCTCGATCGGTGGCCTGGGCGGGTCACCGTTTGCCGAGGGCGCCGGAGGCAACCTGGCCACCGAGGATCTGGTATCGGTTTTGGAGGACATGGGCATGTCCACCGGAGTCGACTTTGATCGGTTGCTGGCGGTGAGCCGCGGATTGGAGGTGCTTATCGGTCGGAAGGCGCCCGGCCGAACCGCGGCCGCCGGACGCCTCCCCGCCTTCGACTAGCTCAATGACTCGTCCCCGCCCGGACACATGTCGTGTTGCTAGCCGGCTCGGTACCATCGGCTTCGATGCCAACGGTCGCCTCCCTGCTCAACGACCTGGCGTTGCTCATCCCGGACGACCGGGCGGCCTCCTGGGACCCCCACGGCCTCCAAGTCGGGGATCCCCAGGCGCCGATCGACACGGTGGGGGTCTGCCACGAAGTCACCGACCGGGTGGTCGGCTCCGCCATCGAGGCCGGTGTCCAACTCCTCATCTCATACCATCCTCTTCTCTTCCACCCCGACAATCGCTGGCTGGCCGGCCCCGGCCCGCGGGGTAGGGCATTTCGCCTTCTCACTCACCGGATGGCGGTGGCGATTGTTCACACCGCCTGGGACTTGTGCCCGGGGGGGACCGGCGACGCCCTCGCCGACGCCATTGGACTCGGCGAGGTGACCGGTTTCGGTCCGGCCGATGCCGCGCCGCAGACCAAACTGGTTACCTTCGTGCCCGAGCAGGCCGTCGATCTGGTGGCGGCAGCCTTGACCGGGGTAGGAGCCGGTCGGATCGGTCGCTATTCGGGGTGCTCCTTTCGAACGAGCGGATTGGGCACGTTCTTTCCCGAGGAGGGGGCTCGTCCGGCGGCGGGTCGGCCGGGACAACTCAACCGAGAACCGGAAGTCCGTCTCGAGGTGGTGGTGGGAAAGCGGATCGAGGGGCCTGCTATTGCTGCACTTCGTGGCGCTCACCCCTATGAAGAGCCGGCCTTTGATCTGTACGAGGTACGTTCCAATCTGGGGATGATCGGCCGGGTCGGCAACCTCTCCGAGCCCCAACCACACATTGAGTTAGCCGCCAGGGTGGAACGAGCCCTCGACGTCAGCTCCCGCGTCGCCGGAAACCGCGACCAGGTGATCAGGCGCGTTGCCGTGCTGCCCGGATCGGGCGCCTCGTTCGTAGGAGAGGCCGCCGCCGCGGGTGCCGACGCCTACGTCACCGGCGATCTCAGCCACCATCAAATGCAGGAGGCACTTGACCGGGGGCTGGCAGTCGTCGACCCGGGTCATGCGGCAACCGAACGTCCGGGAGTTGCGGCTCTGCTCGAGACCGTACGCAAGGTCCATCACGAAGTCATCGACCTGACCTTCGACCCGACACCGTGGAAGGATCGGCCGGATGAGTGACGATCCGCTCCAACTGGGGCTCGCCGACCTGCTCGACCTCCAAGACGTCGATCTCGCCATTGACCGTCTGCTTCATCAACGCCAGACCCTCCCCGAGTTGGAGACCTATCAGCGTGTCGCCGGCCGCCGCGACCAGTTGGTCAATACCCATCGGGTGAGAGGAGGGGAGCTGCGCAAGGTCGAACTCGACCTCGACAAGGCCGAAGGCGAACTAGAGATACTCGAAAACAAGCTGAAGGAGAGTGAGACCAGGCTCTTCGCCGGGGGAATGAGCGGCCGCGAGACCGAGCAGAAGCGTTTGGAGGTGCAGGCCTTGGGTGGCCAGCGGGAAGCCATGGAGGCCCGGGTCTTCGGGATCATCGAGTTGGTGGATCCGCTGCGTGACATCGTCAATGGTCTGGAGGCAGAGGTCGCCGCGGCCAACCGCGAAGTGGCCGGTTTGGAGCAAGCCATCGCGCAAGCATGGAAAGAGATCGATGCCCAGATCGCCCGCCGTGAGGCGACCAAGGCCGGCCTGGCAGCACCGATACCTCCCCAGCTAATGACTCTCTATGAACAGCTTCGGCGATCGAAAGGCGGAGTGGCGGTGGGGCGCCTCAACGGCGGGATATGTGGGGGCTGCCACTTGACGTTGTCGATTCCTGAGCAGGCCGAGGCAGCGGAATGGGACCCACCGCGCTGCATCCACTGCATGCGAATTCTGGTTATCTGACGATGGCCGGTACCTGGGTCCTCTACAGCGACGGTGCGGCGCGGGGCAATCCCGGGAACGCGGCGATCGGTGCCGTCTTGTATCGCTGGATCAACGGAGAGCCTCTCGTCGAAGTAGATAGCGTAAGCCGGGCCATCGGGGTGACCACCAACAACGTGGCCGAATACCTCGCCGTGATCGCCGGCCTTGAACTGGCCGAGCAGCACCAACCCGACATGTTGTGGATCCGGGCCGACAGCCAGCTTCTGATCCGTCAGCTGGAAGGCCGGTACCGAGTTAGAGACGTCAAGCTGCAGCCTCTCTTCTCACGGGCCAAGACCTTGTTGAGATCGATCCCTCATCGTCTCGAACATGTTCCGCGCGAGGAGAACACGGTCGCCGATGCCCTGGCCAACCTCGCCCTCGACCGGGCCTGATGCTGGCCTGGCAGCTGGCGGGGGCCATATTCCTGTTCCGCTGGATCTTTCGAGACCCCAAGGTCGACCTCCGCCTGCTGGCAGTCGGTGCCTTGGTCCCCGACCTCATCGACCTTCTCGTCGGGTTGGTGGTCGGGGAGGTATTCCGGCAGCGTCTCGGACATGCTTTGGTAAGTCCGTCACTGGCGGCGGTGGCGATTCTCCTGGCGACCCGGCGGGGACGGACACGCCGCATGTTGATGACTGTCGTCGTGGCATGGCTCTTTCATCTGATGCTGGACGGGGTGTGGATCAGGCAACACACCTTTCTCTGGCCGTTCTTCGGCCTGGAATTTGATCCTTGGCCGGCTGGGGGTGCCTGGCGACGGGCAGTCGCCGACCCGTGGCGATGGGTCAAAGAGGCGGCCGGCCTGATCTACCTTGTCGGATTGTGGAGCAGGCTCCTGTTGGCGCCACCACCGGCCACGCCCCGCCCCGAATGACTACGGTCACCTCCATGGACCTGGCCCTCAGCCCTTCCACCCCGGGCCTCAACGTCGGCGAGCTGGCCGACCTCTGCCGCTTCGCCGATGAGCTTGGCTACCGGCATGCCTGGGAAGCGGAGGTAGCGGGCCCCGACGCCTTTGTGCTAGCCGCCGCCATCGCCCAGAAGACCAGATACATGGAAATCGGCGTTGGGGTGGTGCCGGCCTACACGCGGACCGCGGTCACCTTGGCCACCGCCGCGGCTTCGGTCAGCCAACTCCTCGGCGGGAGGGCCTTCCGGCTCGGTCTGGGAGCCTCGTCGGAAACGATCGTTTCGTCGTGGCACGGTGTCTCCTTTGACCATCCGCTGACCAGAGTCAGGGAAACGGTGGAGGCGGTTCGGAGTGTGCTCGATGGTGCCCCGGAGTACCTCGGCTCGACGGTGTCGACCAGCCGCTTCCGGCCCGCTACCACCGCCGCCGGACCGATCGAACTCTTTGTTGGCGCCCTCCGACCGGGCATGTTGGCCGTGGCCGGAGCGGTGGGAGACGGTGTCTGCCTCAACCTCATGCCTGCCCGAACGGTCCCCCGACAGCTGGCTGAAGTCACCCGGGGCGCCCACGCCGCCGGCCGGGAGCTTCCAGGCGGTTTCGGAGTCATGGCCCGACTGCAGGTGCTGGTCACCGATGACGTGGAAGCGGCCCGCGACATGCTTCGGGCCACCCTCATCGGGCCTTACTTGGCGCAACCGGTCTACAACCGCTTCCTGGCATGGATCGGTTATGAGGAGGAGGCCGCAGCCATCGCCGCCGGCTGGGCGGCGAAAGACCGGGCGGCGGTCAGCAAGGCGACCCATGATCGCCTCATCGACGACCTCGCCCTCATCGGGGACCGCAACTCGGTGAGGGACCGACTCGAGGAGTACGCCCAAGCAGGGATCACCGTGGCTGGCCTGATGGTGATTACACCATCCCGAGGAGCGGTTGAGGAAACATTGCGGGTACTCGTTCCCAACCGTGCGGTGTGAAGAGTGATTGGGCCGACGCCATGGATGCGAGTCGCAGTAGCCCTGTTGACCGTGGCCGGATGTCAGGCGGGATCGGTCGGCACGACCCTGCCGGTTGTCCGCCCCGACATCGCCCCGGAGGGGGCGGCTACGGCTGCGCTAAATGCGATGGTCCTCGGCGATGCCGCCGGACTCACCGCTCTCACCGTCATTGAGCAGATGCCGTGGCTGGCGATGGCAGAGGGCGCTTCGATCGAACAGGCGGCTGCCTTGCTCCAGAGCGGTTCTGACGAGGTGGCGGTCCACTATTGGGAGGGATTCCTCGGCGCGACCGAAATCTCGGAGGCGACGATTGGCGCGGTCGAGACCCGAGAGGTGGGCAGCCACCAATTCGCCCGGGTCGGACTTTCCGAGGGCGATGCCCGCAGCTTGGTGCTCCGACTCGATACCGAATGGCGCATCGACGTGATTGCGTCATTTGGCGCCACGCTCGCCGAGCGCCTGTTCGAGGCGGTCGGCCTGGTTTCGGCCAACCAAGGCGACCCGGCCGAAAGGATGCGGGAGTTGATCCTGGCGCAGAGAGATTCGACCGAGGTCGCGGCGGCGGACCCGGCCTTGGGGTCGAGGGCACGGGAGGCGATGAATGGGCTGGCGGCCGCGGTGGCCGGCTTAGACCGATAGAGCCTAGGAATGCGACGGACTTTGCCGGCAGCCCTCCACCTCGAGGCCGGGGCCGACAATGATTGACGGCGGGCAAGCCGACCGCTTGCTCCTTCTCATCCAACGTCTTGCCGCCATCTCGCAAACCGGGTTGGAGTTCACTAACAATCCTTACGACCGGGTGAGATTCCAGGAGATAGGCGAAATCGCCGAAAGC
>JBQTHI010000123.1:0-1878 GCA_052390035.1 Actinomycetota bacterium
CCTCGGCGGTGCCGAACGGCCGTTCATCAGCCGCCGCCATGGCGGTCATGTCGGCCAGCTGCTCGGCTTGGAGATGGGAGATCAGCCGGGAACGGGCCCGCAGCAACAACACCAACCCAAAACCGTCAAGGCCGGCCCGGTCGATGGCGGCCAACGCCGCTACCAGTGGGGGGCCGGCTGGAACCAAGGCGAGCCGATCGGTGGGCGTCTCCGATCGGGATGGCCACCTCGGATCCTCCCTTACCACATCCGTCGCCACCGGCACAGCCACTCCTTATCGAACAACAGTTCGACTGTACCGCAGGCCACCGACAGAATCCAGACCCTTGATTGAAAGTGTAAAAGCCCAAACCATCGGCGCGGAGACCACCTTCAACTCGTCACCGGAGTGGTAGGCAATGCGATTGGGATCCGTGACAAGCACACGCGGAAGTGGTCGGCCGACCAATAGGCCGCTAACAGTGATCCGATAGCGGCACTCGAGACCCTGTCCGGTCATGTCAAGACGCCCAGCGAGCTGCGGGAACCTCAAGCTCGGATCATTGGTGAACTCAGCACCCTGACGCTGGCTCAGGCTGGCGGCACCAGCGTGAGGATCTGCCAGGGCTGTTGGCGCGGCGCGTTGTCGTTGACATGACAGCAAGCCGGACGATTCGTCACTTGCCCCCACTCATACCTTGTGCTTCTATGTACAATGTACTTCTATGCATATGGCTTCTAGCCATGGGAGGGGTCGGCCGGCATGCACATCGACAAGGACCTGGTCGCAGCCTCGGCGACGCCCCTCGTGCTCGCCATCCTGGCCGAGGGTGAGAGCTACGGCTATGCGATCCTGAGGCGGGTGCGCGAGCTGTCCGAGGGTGAGCTCGAGTGGACCGACGGGATGCTCTACCCCCTGCTTCATCGCCTTGGCCGGCTCGGGTACGTGACAACGGAGTGGCGGATGCCGCCGGCGGGGCGTCGTCGCAGGTACTACGCCATCACCGACGACGGGCGAGCCGCATTGGCGGAACAGCAACGACAGTGGGTGACCGTCACGCGTGCGTTGGGCGACGTGTGGCGAGGCACCGGTGGGCTGGCGACGGCACTCGGGGAGGCGTGACCCATGGATAGCGTGGAAACACAGATCGCCGAATGGCGCGCCTACGTCGCCAAGGCCCCAGCCATCAACGGCCGCGACCTCGATGAGCTAGAAGGTCATCTTCGCGACCAGATCGCCGAGATGGACGCCGCCGGCCTCACCGGAGATGAGGCGTTCCTGGTTGCCGTGAAGCGGATGGGGGAACTCGACAGCCTGTCCCGCGAATTCGCCCGCGAGCACAGCGACCGCCTGTGGAAGCAGCTTGCCTTGCGGGGTGAGGACGAGCCGGCGCGCCCATCCCGCGGATGGTTCGAGGCGCTGGTCTTCGCCCTGGCGGCGGCGCTCGCAATCCAGGTCGCCCGCCTGGCGGCCGACAGCCCCGACGAGGAACCCGCGTGGCTGATGCGGAACGCCAGTCTGTTCGTGTTGCCGTTCCTGGCCGGGTTCTTCGCCCGCCGACGGCAGCTCGACACCTCGCGATGGATGCTCACAGCGGTGCCGTTCGTGCTCCTGGTGCTCGTGGTCAACCTCTACCCATACCCTGCGGGCTCGGCCACCGAGCTCCTCGTCGCCCTCCATCTGCCCGTCGTGCAGTGGTTCGCAGTCGCCTATCCGTACATGGGCGGCACGATCCGATCACACGAGCGCCGCATGGACTTCGTCCGTTTCACCGGCGAGTGGGTCATCTACTACGCGCTCATCGCCCTAGGCGGCGGCGTGCTGCTCCTGCTCACCGCGCTCATCCTCGAGCCGATCGGGCATTTCCTCGCCGAAAGGGTGATCGAGTGGGTCCTGCC
>JBQTHI010000124.1:0-6800 GCA_052390035.1 Actinomycetota bacterium
GTCGGCTGCGGCGGCGATGGTGGGGGGTGGCCTGGTCTGATGCGGGCTCAAAAGGCGTCGCCGGTGGGGTGGACTGTCAGGGTCGATCCGCATCCCTGTCTGGTGGATCGCGACGTGATGGTGGTACCAGCACAAAAGGACCAGGTTGTCGGGGTGGTGGCCGCCCCCGTGGCTGCGTTCTATCAGGTGGTGGATTTGGGGCTCATCGGGTTTCAGCGGGGTGTGACCGTGGCGAGTAAGTCCCAGTTGGGCTTCCCGGCGTAGAGCAATGCTCGAATCCGGTAATTCCGACGCCGAAAGCCGAAGGCCACCCGCTTGACCCGCTTGATCAGGTTGTTGAGCGCCTCGGTGGGCCCTCACCCCGTAGTGCTTGGCCACCGGCACAAAGCTGGCCTGGACCTTGCCGGTCTGGGGGTTGATCACCGTCGCCATCCGGTCCACCCGCCACTCCGTGGCGGTACCCCCGAGACGACGGAGCACCTGATCGATCCCCTCGACGAGATGGGCCTGATCGTCGGAGTCGGTGATCCAAGCCCGGAACCGGGAGGAATGGGATAAAGCTCCCACCAGGACAAAGGCTTTCTCTCCCCAAGGCGTCTCCGAAAGCTCCAACCAGTCCCACCCGATCTCTCGCCCGGGCGGGTGGCAGATATCGACGGTGGCCCGCCCCTTCACCCCCGAACACGGTTCACAATGGGGCCGCAGCTCTCGCTCCCGGAGCTTGCGGACAAAGGTCGGATACGACTGCCCATACCCGAGGGCGGCCACCTCGGCGAAGAGGACCGTCGACCAGAGATGGGCGTCGTCGGCCAACCGCTGGCGAACATAGGGCTCCACCCGATCGAAGGGATCCGTCGTCGAGCGGACCCGGACCCCCGCTTCGGCCTCACCGTTCAGATATCTACGGACGGTCTTGCGATCCCGCCCCAGGTGCCGGGAAATGGCCGAGATCGACCATCCCTGCTTCTTCAATGCTGCAATCTCCATGTCTTCCTCCGGTGCCAACATCAGAGCGGGGCTCCTCTCCAGGTCGGGTCATTGCTGACCGTCACCATGGAGAGGGGCCCCACCCAATCCGGGTAATTCCAGAGGGTGAGGAGTTTCAGTGATCAGGTCTGAGGAGTTCTATGTGATCGGGGTCAATAAGACCCAAAACCGCCGCTGGTGCCCCAACGTCGAAGACAGAAGCGACGGAAGCAGCGAAGTGGGCACCTCATGGCCCAGTTCAGCCAGCAAACTGGCTCCACCGTTCCCCTTCACCCCAGGGGGGTCAGCCACCGCCCGGATGCTCGACCAGTCATAACACCATGCTAAAGACCCACGACGAGCCGAGCCGATCGAACGCCCCGCGTTCAAGGAAGTCGAAAGACCGCGCGCTGATCTACATCGGCGCCGGAATGATCGCACTAGCCCTCTACCTTGGCCGCTCGATCTGGTCTTCGAATCTTGCGGTTACCGCTCGACCGAAAAAAACTGCCTCACTGCCCGCCTCCACTTGGGATCTTGCTTGGTGGCGGACAGTCGCCACAAGGGTGACAACGATGAGGATGGCGCCGAGCCATTGCCGTGTGGAGAGCCGCTCGTTGAGGAATAAATAGCCGGCGCTGATCCCGAAGACCGGGATGAGGGTGAGGAACAGTCCTGCGGTGGTTGCCCGAACGCCGCGCAAACCAGTCAGATAGAGCCAGAAGGCGATGCCGTAATAGAGGATCCCCGACGCCAAGGCGCTGACCCAGGCGCCGATCGAGGCATCGGGAATGCCGGAACTGGCGAGGCCCGCAGCCGAGACAGCCAGAATCAGAGCAAATCCGAGGGCGGCTGTCTGCTGGATCGCCACCACGTCAAGGGTGGACTCGGTGGCAATCCACTTCCGGGTGATCACTGTGTAGATGGCGCAGGCGGCCACGCCGGCAAGCGTCAACAGGACTCCAACTGGGTGACCATCGCCCGCCTCGAACACCACCAAGACCACCCCGGCTAGGGCCAGCAGAGCCGCGACGGCAGTGCCTCTATCGATCCGGTCGCCGAGGAACCACCACGCGAAGCCGATAATGAGCAGCGGCTCAGTGGCCCAGAGGAGGACCGAAAGGCTGGCCGTTATGTAGGTCAGGCCGACCAGACTGAGCGCGTATGAGATGCCGGGGTTGAGGATGCCGAGGTAGCCGAGCCGACGTAGCTGAGGCGACCAAGGGAACCGCTCACGACGGAACAGCATGAGCGGTCCCACCAGGAGAAGGCTGGCAGTCAGCTGCGCCGGCAGCAGGACGGTGGGAGGAATCTCGCTGACGGCATACTTGGCGATGACGGTGGCGATCCCCCATGAGGCAGCGCCGCCGGCGAGGGCGAGCGCGTGTCGGTGAGGGGCGATCTTGTTGAGCATGGTCGACTCCCTGGGAGTTGATGGACGAGGATGCGACTAGACGAATCAGCGCGGCGCCGAGTCCTCGTCATCGCACAGCGCGTACCCGGGGAGTCGAGTTCGTCTCCGGCAGCAGCCGCGAATGCTCACGATGTCAGGTTAGGCGGCTGGCTTGTTCGCTTTGATGATGGCCGAGTCCATGCCGTCGGTGGCCTGATGGGTGGCCTCCATCGTTATGTCGACGAAGCCGGCTGTCTCCAGCTGCTGACGGTACTCGGAGTAGGAGAGGGCGCCGGCGATGCAGCCGACCCCACGACCCTCGTTCGGCCCGCTCCTCTGGTGACAGGGCATCATCTGCAACCACGTCGGAGATCCCGATCCTGCCTCCTGGCTTGAGGACTCGGGCCATCTCGGCAAACACCGCAGGCTTGTCGGTGGACAAGTTGATGACACAGTTAGAGATGATCAAGTCGACCGAGGCGTCGCCGAGTGGGATGTCCTCCATGTAGCCCCTGAGGAACCCCACCCCCGCCTCGACTGCGTTGGCGCGGGCTAGGTCGAGCATCTCGTCAGTCATGTCCAGGCCGTACGCGAAACCGGTCTCCCCGACGCGACGTGCGGAAAGGAGGACATCGATGCCGCCACCGGAGCCAAGGTCGAGGACCGTCTCTCCTTCGTGCAGGCCGGAAACTGCCGTCGGATTCCCGCAACCGAGGCTGGCCTCCGCCGCTTCCACCGGAAGGGTCTCCAACTCGGCCCTGGAGTAAGTGTTGGCGGTGAGGTCGACCCCGAGGCTCTCGTCGCTACCCGCAGCCACACCCCGGGTCACAACACGAGCCCTTGGCCGCAGCTACCGCGTAGCGCTCCCGGACCTTCTCCCGCAGGTCCATATCACCAGCCAACTTCTACCTTTCATATCGATGCTTGTCGAAATGTACTCGTCGTATCGACATACGTCAATGTGTAAGATGGCGTTCATGGAAGCGATGTGCTGTGTTCCGGTCACTTACGAGGCGATCTCCATGGATGACGCTCGGGACCTGGCCGCCGATTTCAAGGTGCTCTCGGACCCCGTTCGACTCCGACTGCTCAGCCTCATCGCCTCGGTTCCTGAAGGCGGGGTGTGCGCCTGCGATCTCAACGAGCCGCTGGAACGGAGCCAGGCCACGGTCAGCCACCACCTCTCGGTCTTGGTCAAGGCTGGATTGATCACCAGAGAGCAACGTGGCAAGTGGGCCTGGTTTGCTGTCGCTGCCGACCGCGCTGAGTTCGTGAAGTCGGTTCTTGACGGCCACCCGGCCGTTGCCGTCGGTTGAGTCAACATCCCTTCACGCTCTAACCCCAGGTTCGCTCATTTGACTTTGAGTCAATATGATCTGAGTATATGGAGCGAGAATCACGGGCACGACGACACGCTGCCCTCAGCGACGACAAACGACTCCTAGTCGTCGACCAGCTCGCTCTGGGCGATCGGACGGTTGCCGAGTTGGCCGACCTGTCGGGCATGCGAGGCAACCTGCTAGCCCATCACCTCGACGTCTTGGAGGATGCCGGGCTGATTGCGCGCCGAATCTCGGAGGGGGATCACCGGCGCCGCTACGTGTCGCTGCGTTGGGATCAGCTCCCCTTGCCGATCGACCTGCCACCGATACCGATGGACAAGGTCGCCTTCGTCTGCACCCACAATTCGGCCCGGTCGCAGTTCGCGTCTGCCCTGTGGCAGCGGGTCACCGGTTCTCCCGCATCGAGCGCCGGAGCCCAACCGGCCCCCACGGTGCACCCGAAGGCGCTGAGGGTCGCCTCCGAGTTCGACGTCGACATCTCAAAGGCCACACCGTCCCACTACGCGGCTCTGCCTGCCGATATCGATCTACTTATCAGTGTCTGCGATCGGGCAAACGAGGGAGGTCTCCCCTTGGCGACACGACACTTGCATTGGTCGATACCGGACCCGGTACCGGTCGGAACGCTCGACGCCTTTCGGTCCGCGTTCGCTGACATCGCCAAACGCGTGGGGTACATCGCAGGAGAAGGTTAAGTCGTGAACAGGCGGGTCCTCGCCGAGGCTCTGGGTACGTCGCTGCTGCTCTACGTGATTGTCGGAAGCGGCATCGCCACAGAGACACTCGCCGACGATCCCGGGCTCAGGTTATTCGCCCATGCCATCGCCGTCGGCCTTGGGCTGGGTGCGGTGATCGCAGTGCTGCAGACGGTGTCCGGCTCGCATTTCAACCCGTCAGTGACGCTCGCGTTCTGGCGAACCCGACAAATCGAAGGGAGCGAAGCAGCGGGATATATTGCTGCTCAGGTCATTGGAGCGATCGCCGGTGTCCTCGCCGCCAACCTCAGCTTCGAGACGGCGCTGCTCTCGATCTCGACCACGGCACGCGGCGGGATTGGACTCGTGTTCGCCGAGGCGGTCGCCACCTTCGTACTCGTACTAGCCATCCTGGCGCTGGCCAGAACCGGCCGTCCCGCGGCCATACCGATCGCGGTGGGGGCCTGGGTGGCTTCGGCGGTGTTCGCCACGTCGTCCACCGCGTTCGCCAACCCAGCCGTCACCATCGCCCGGATCTTCAGCGACACCTACACCGGGTTCCCGGCTTCCTCACCGTTCAAGTGATTGCAGGCTTCGCAGCTGCCGGCGTCGCCGCCATCCGAGCACACGCACAGGAAGGAATCCCATGCCCGTCACCCTCACCGCCGAACAGCTACAGCTTCGAGAAGCGGCCGAAAGGCTCAAGCGCCGCTTCCAAGGCCAACTCAACACAGAAACCATCGAACGATGGATGCGCCAGCTCGCCGGCGACGACATCGACGTGTTCTCCGGCGGATCCGAACCCGCCGACCAGGTCAACCAAGCAGTCGTGTCCGCCATGGCCGAAAGAGGAAACGACATCAGCCGAGAGATCCCCCAGCCATGGGCCGACGAGATCGTCCGAGCCGCCGACGTCGTAGTCACCATGGGATGCGGCGACGCCTGCCCTGTCTTCCCCGGCAAACGATACGTCGACTGGGAAGTCGAAGACCCCTCGGGCAAGTCGGTTGAAGAGGTCAGACCGATCCGGGACGACCTCGAACAGCGCGTCCGGTGCCTGATGGCCGAGCTCGAGATCCCAGCACGGGTGTAGACCACCTCACGCTAATGCATAGCGAGGACTCCGCGGGAGTGACTTCAACTCGAGCAGATTCCTCCCTCGGGCAGTGCGGAGCGACGATCCCTTCTACCGGGTTTCCGACCGTCGGGGACCTGAAAGGAGAACCTGATGAAGGGCTACGTGGCACGGAAGGGCGATCGCTGGTACGCCGTCGTGTACGAAGGATTGGATCCGGTCACCGGCAGAGAGCGGCGACGCTGGCATCCCGCCGGCAGCGCACGGGAGGAGGCGGAGCAACTGGCTGTCCGACTGGCCGCCGAGCTGAATGGACGCAACGACGAGGTGCGATCCCTCACCTTCGGCGGCTACCTGATCAACCTGTGGCTACGGGGAAAGAAGGTCAACCTGACCCAGTCGACCTGGGATGGCTACAGGCGGAAGATCGAACGCCACATCCTGCCCGCCATTGGACAGCTTCGTATCCGGCGGCTCCGGGCCCATCATTTGGAGAAGCTCTACGACCAGATGCTCCATCCCACCGACGGACGGCGGCCCCTGGCGCCGAAGACCGTGTTGGAGGCCCACCGCATAATCCGAGGCGCCCTCAACGATGCCGTGACTCGGGGTCTGGTCAACAGGAACATCGCTCTAGTCGCACACGCTCCCAAGCTGAAGGCGATACCAACGATCGAGCCTCAGGCGTGGAATGCGCAACAGTTGCAAGCGTTTCTGCAGGCCGCCGCCGGCCATCGGCTGTTCCCCGCTTTCTGGCTGCTAGCCGCGACCGGCATGCGGCGCAGCGAACTGCTCGGCCTCGCTGGGACGACATCGACCCGGAGAAGGGGCGGGTGTCGGTCAACCGCGGCCTCGTCGCCGTCGCCTACGAACTACGTTGTCTCCCTCAGGGTCAGGTGGTGCTTGACGTCCACGGGTATATAAGCCCAGCCCCCGTCTGCAGCACGCTCGCCACGAACCAGAACGTCGGGCTCCCCAACCCTCCTGCCCGCCTCGTCCGGAGGCAGCCGTCCTCCAAGGATCATGACGACACCGGCCGCCATCGCCTCCACCGTGGCTTCCTCCCGGTCCGAACGCGCCGACTCGCGTTCAACGAGAACGGCCTCAGGATGGAGAGCCGCCATTTCGGAGAACACCTCAGCCTCGAAGGCGTTGCCCCGATCGAACCGAAGCTGAGTAGCCCGGGACACTGGAATCGGCACTACATCGAGAGTCGGATCATGGGCGTGGTGGGCCACAACCGGACAACGCTTGGCGATATATCCACCTTGCAAAAGGACCGCCGACACATCAAGGCGAGTAGCCATCACGCGCTCGGAACCTGAAGG
>JBQTHI010000125.1:0-18217 GCA_052390035.1 Actinomycetota bacterium
GGTGCGAAGGTGCAATCTCGATAGTGGGGAGGTGTGCGCCGACGACGTCGTGGCCGTCCCCATGAGTTACGAACGCGCCCGCCGGACCTCCGTGAATCCGGAACTCCAGGCAGGACGAATCTACGAATATCCGCCGGTTGGTGAAGCGTTCGAAGCCGGACCGCTGGCCCCCCGGGCCCAGTTCGGTCAGGTCTGGAGTGGATCGGAGATGCTGATCTGGGGAGGGAGCGCTCCCTACCGAAGCGCCCCATTGTTTGCCGATGGCGCCGCATTCGACCCCGCTGCCAACCGGTGGCGGATGCTGGCCGCCGCCCCTCTCGGACCGCGTAACAATCCGTTGGCGGTATGGACCGGGCGGGAGATGATCGTCTTCGGCTCGGAGAGCAAAGAGGTCGCTTCTTACGACCCGGCTCGAGATCGCTGGCGCTCGATCCCTGACCTCGATTGGGTACCGGAGCCCGGTTCTTCGGCGGTGTTTGCCGGCGGTCAGGTGGTCCTGTGGTCTCCGGTCATCGATCGGGCAGCCGGCCTCGACCCCACCACGGAGACGTGGACCGCTCTCGAGGGGACCGGAGTGGATGTGGTCCAAGGCCGATTGCTGGCTTCGCCGGTTGACGGTGTGGTTTACGCCATCGGTAGGGGCGAGTACCCGTCCTGTAACGGGCTGGTCATGGCTCGTCTCGATTCCAGAGGGTCCTGGCATCACCTGGCCGCGGCCGAAATGGGGACCACCGATTTCGCCGACTGCGGAAGTGCCCGTTACTCGGCGGTGGTAGGGAGTCGAGTTCATGTGTTCGGAGGTGGTGGTCGGGAGAGCCGCTTTCGGGCTTACGTTGCCGAGGAAGAACGCTGGCTTGATCTCCCCAGTCCTCCGCTTCACGGTTGCGAGAGCTGGCCCGGACCATCGGTCCTGGGCTCCAGGTTGCTGGTGAACGGCGGTTGTGACCATCAGGCCATCTATGACCCGACCTCCAACAATTGGAAGGAGGTGGCAGTCCCGAACGAGGTCCGCTTCAACGAGTGGCTGTGGACCGGTACCGAGGCCTTGACCTGGGGAAGCTCGACCAATCCGGCGGTGGCCATTGGCTGGCGGTTCACCCCTTGATTGCAGGCATCAAGTCCCTTCGGTATCCGAAGCGAAGTTCTCCCAATACCGGGATGGGGTTGGCCCCACCTGATCGAGGTATTTGCTCCCGAGCCTTCCGGAGCCGTACGGGTTCTGGGCCGGCGAGGACATCTCGAAGAGGCTGATCTGACCGATCTTCATCCCTGGATAGATCGTGATGGGGAGGTTGGCAACGTTCGATAGCTCCAAAGTGAGATGCCCGCGAAACCCCGGATCGACAAAGCCAGCGGTGCTGTGGATCAAAAGACCCAGGCGGCCCAAGCTGCTCTTTCCTTCCAAGCGGGCCACCAGGTTGTCTGGAAGGGCTACCCGCTCCAAAGTTGTGCCAAGCACAAATTCCCCCGGATGCAGGATGAACGGTTCGTCCGCACGCGTCTCGACCAGTTCGGTGAGGTCTTCCATCGGGCGGCGAACGTCGATATACGGATACCTGGTGTTGGCGAAGATGCGGAACTGGCTGCCTACGTGAAGGTCGATCGAGGAGGGCTGAACGGCGTTGGGGCCAAGGGGATCGACGACCAAACGTCCCGACTCGAGGGCGGCGCGCAGGTCCCGGTCGGAGAGGATCATCTTGTTTCGAGTGTAAGGGAGGCGAAAGAGTGGCGGTCGGAGAGCGGATGAGGGGAATCGAACCCCCACTTCAGGCTTGGGAAGCCCGTGTTCTGCCGTTGAACTACATCCGCCGGCGGGTCGGTGAGGTTACCAAAGCAGCTTCCCGGCCCAACCGGTCGAGGCCTGACCGGAGAGCAAGGAACCCAACCCCCATAACGTCATGAGGAGTCCCACTACCAGGAGAAATCGAACCCTCCCAGATCGGTATTGGCCCTGCACGCCGGCAGGGGTCTCTCCCCGGCGGTGCTTTCTCCAGGCGAGCAGGTTGCCAACCACCAGGGCCAGCCCGAGGCCTATGACCATCTCCGCAAAGATGGTGTCCAACCCGAGAATGTCGATCACGCCGCGCCGACGGTAACCGCCGTCCCGAAACTCGGCCCGCCTACCAGTATCGCCGCTCCACCTGAACCCCATCCGAAGGTCTGACCTCGAAGGCCGGATGCCCGCTTGCAGTCCGGGCGGCCGCCACCGTCCGATCCACGAGATCAGATGGAACCGCCGCCATCGCCCATCCGCCGAACCCGGCCCCGGTCAGCCGTGCCCCATAGGCGCCCGCCCGCCTGAACGCTTTGACGACCTGATCGAGTCCGGGAGTCGAAGCGCCGACTCGCTCGAGGCTGGCTTGGGACTGATCGAGCAGCCTTCCGAATGATGGCAGGTCACCTGCCAGCAGGCTCGCCTCCGCCTCATCGACCCGTTTCGCCTCCGCCAGGACGTGTTGCCCAACGGTGCGGACCGGCAACGGTTCGTTGCCGTCGAAATCCGCCGCGCTCAGCCGGATCAGGTCTTCGACCGGGTGCCCGGAACGGCGGGCGGCGTCATTTGCCGAGACCTCATGGGGGAGACCTGCGGCGGCATCTTCGGCGCCGACTCGGCCGGCGACGGAGGCGAGAACCGGTGGATGAGGGCTTGGCACCGGAAGATGGTTGGCGATCAGCACCGCCGCCGCCCGTGCGGCGACCACCATGCGGTTGTACGAGTGTCGCGCGGTCTCACCCTTGGCGGCCGGCTCGCCGGAGTATCCGATGACGATTGACAGACCGGGCGGGAGAGGCACCAGCCGTCTTTGCATGGGGTGAAAATCGATCCTCAACGCATTGCCTTCGACGGCATGAACAATCACCGTCTGATCCATGCTTCCGCCTTCCACTCCGCTGGCCCGCTCCGCTTCAACTGCCGCCGTGACCAAACCGCCGGGGTCGAGGGCCAGCTCCCAGAGGTCATTGAGGACCGCCAGCACCGCGATGGTCAGGGCCGAGGACGACGAAAGGCCACCGGTGTGGGGAAGATCGCCACCCACCTCGATCAGGGCTCCCCTCCCGCGAGTTCCGCCCAGTGCCATAACGGCGGCATGGACGTAACGGCCCCACCCGGTGGGCGGGCTCTTATCGTCCGGATCGATTCGAACGAGCCCCCCGAGGGAAGTGGAATGGGCTCTCACCCCATGGTCTGCTTGAACAGCGGTGACGGTGACGGCGCGGTCGATCGCCATCGGGAGGACGGGCAAGAGCGAATAGTCGGTGTGCTCGCCGATGAGGTTGACTCGTCCCGGCGCTCGCGTGGCTGCCAGATGTCTGCCGGTCGAGCGTCTGCCCATGACCCCTGATGATTGTCTGATCGACCCGCCGCTGGCCCGCCGCCCTACCCTTCCACCCCGTGTCAGTTGCCTCGGCTCCGGCTTCGTCGGCCAATCTCGGTCCCGGTTTCGACATCCTTGCCCTGGCCCTGGAGCTGCGTTGTTCGGTCACGGCCGCGCCTTCGGCTGACTGGACGGTTGAACACATTGGTCCCGAATCTCCGGCCGGCGACGGGGATATGGTGCTCGACGCCGCCCGCAAGGCGGTTGGTCGCCGAAATCGACTCCGCCTCACGGTCGAGAACCACATCCCGATTGGACGGGGCCTCGGATCGTCAGCCGCCGCAGCAGCCGCCGGCGCAGCTGCCGCTTGGCGAGCGATCGGAGACTCACCCACCGATAGGCGGGTCTTCGATCTGGTGGCCGATGTGGAGAGACATCCGGACAATGCAGCCGCGGCGGTTTATGGCGGTTTGGTTCTATGCACCCCCGATGGTGAGGTCCATCGCCTTCCCCTTCATCCCCGGCTGGTGCCGTTGGTGGCAGTGCCGCACCAGAGGCTCGCCACCACGGAAGCGAGGGCGGCGCTGGATCGAAAGCTGCCCCGGGACATGGCGATCAGGAGCCTGGGCCGGGTCGCTTCGCTCATCGCGGGACTTTTGATCGGGGACGAAGTGCTGCTCGCCGGTGCCCGCGGTGACGAGATGCATGAGGCGCCTCGCAACCACTTGCGACCCGGTACTGCCGACCTCATCGAAGTTGCCCGAACCGCCGGGGCCTCCCACGCCTGCTGGTCGGGGGCAGGTCCCTCGGTCCTCGCCTTGGTCGAGACCGCCCGACTAGGTCGAGTCAGGCAAGCTCTCGAGGCTGCCCTCGTCGACGGACACGTAATCGCACCCACGGTGGCTCACACCGGTTTGGTTTGACTTCGACAGCTTGACCATTGGGCCCGAACCGGCCAAGCTTCCACCCTCCAATCGTTCACGGCTGAGGTTTGCATGGGTTCACTGATCAAGAAGCGACGCAAGAAGATGTCCAAGCACAAGTACCGCAAGCGTCTCAAGGCCAATCGTCACAAGAAGAAGTAACCAAGAACAGTTAGCGATCTTTCAAGAACCGCTCGATCTCATCAACCAGCGTATTCGGGGGAGTTTCGCCTTCACCGTCCTCGACAATTGCCGACTCCAGCTTCTTGACATATTGGAAGAGTTCCTCGTTGTTGGCCAGGGCCGAGTCGAGCGAAAGGCGAAATTCGACCGCTGCCGCGGCAAGGTCAGAGGCATTGACCTCGACGTCAAGAACCGCCGCCGCCTTGCGCACCAAGGCGTATGCGGCAGGTGGGTAGCCCGAACTCCCTAGATAATGGGGTACCGCCGCCCAGATCGACATTGCTTCGAGCCCGCGGGCGGAGAGATGCTGGGTGAGCACACCGACTATTCCGGTGGGGCCTTCATAGCGAGTCGTCTGAATGCCGTGACGGGCAGGGATGGCAGGGTCAGGACTCGAACCCACCAGCGGCACCGGGACGGTGTGCGGTACCTGTCCCAGAAAGGCCCCCAGCAAGACCACCCGTTCGACGCCGGAGGCGACGAGGACGTCGGCGATCGCATCGCTGAAAAGTCGCCATCGCAGTTGGGGTTCCTCGCCCAGCACCGCCAGCAGATCGCGCTCATCAAAGTGGAGGGCGTGGAACTCGTTGCGAGGCCAGTGCAGAGTGCGGACGCCGGAGTCGACGAATTCCACCTCAGGACGCCGTTGTTGGAAGTCGTAATAGTCATCGGGGTCAATGACGGCGAAGGCGTCACCCTCGATCGAAGCTATTAGATGTTCGACCGCGCCCGTAGAGGCCTGGCCGGCGTCGCCCCAGCCCGAAAAGGCGATCACCGCGGCTGGCTGCCGCAGGTCGGGATGCCGCGACCACTCGACGCTCGCCATCGTCAAACCCTACCCCCCGCCCCGAGTTGCGCATAGGAGCAACCACCCTCGGTCGGTGCCGTGATCGCCTGCGAGGCCCGGCTTTTGGCCCTGGCCTCGCCTTCGGTCGAAGGCGAGCGGTCGAGGCGTCAGCGGTCAGGGAACCGGGTGGGGTGGAAAGAGAGGCCCCGGCGGAGGGGTCGCCGGGGCCTCGTCTTCTAGGCGTCCGCAGTGTCGGGGGAGGGGGAGAGAACCTGACCCAGCGGCGCTAGAAGCCTCGATCAGCTCGTCAGGTGCCTTCGGGAAGGATGCGGCCACGAACCCGCGGGAAGTGGACCGGGGCATGGGCATAACAAAGCTCTCGCCGGTTGTATTGGCTGAGCCTGGTTTCGCAGCCTTTGTAGGCACAAACCCGACCCTTACCGTAACGACGAGACGGGCGGGTCATTCCCCGTATCGCTGAGCCTTTGAGATTGTCAGACATCGTTTCAAGGCCTCCTTTCGTGGTGGCCATTCACCTTTTCAACCACTCAATGCGGCTGTTTCTTCCGGTGTGCCACCCGAACCCCCCGAAGCCCCATCACGAGGCCTCGGTCGATGCCGATGGCCCGGTTCACCCATCTTCTTATGCGGTCAGTGTCTCATTCGGTGGATAAACCACCCATAAACCCCGGTAGCAATTGGTGCTCTAAGGGGTTATACGCTTACGCAACCGGGTTGGTTCCAATTCCCAGGTTCTTGAGGAAAGCGTGGTTGTTCGGCTCCCGACCCAAAAAGGCCCTGAGGTGTTCGATGCCGTCACGGGATCCGCCTCGTTCCAGCACCTCGTGGCGGTAGTCGGCGCCGACTGAAGGGTTATCGACCCCCTCTTCGTCGAACCGGCTCCACATGTCGTCGCCATACACTTCTGACCACAGATACCCGTAGTAGCCGGCGTCGTAACCGCCCAACAGGTGCCCGAAACTGGCGGGGAAGAAGGTTCCCTCGTGGAAGGGAAACAGGCTTACCGCTGTCGCCCGACGGAGGATCTGGTCGATGTCCTTTTCGCCAGCCTCATCGTGCAGCCACATGTCGAATAGACCGAATTGCACCTGACGGAGAGTGGATAGGGCAATGTTGAGATGTTTGGCGGCGGTGAGCTGGCCCACCAGCTCATCAGGAATCGGCTGGCCGGTCTGATAGTGGCGAGCAAATCGCCGGAGGATCTCTGGCCGCCAGGTCCAGTTCTCCATGATCTGGCTTGGTGCCTCGACGAAGTCCCCCTCGGTCGACGAGCCCGAGAATCGGGTTATCTGCGCCCTGGTCAGAGCTTGATGGAGGATATGACCGAACTCGTGGAAGAAAGTCTCTACCTCGGAATGCTGGAGCAGCGACGGCCTTTCGCTACCCGGTTTCGTGAAGTTGGCAACGATGGCCGATATCGGCCGTTGATAGTCCCCGTCGGGGAGAAGCCGACCCGGCACCAACGGAAAGGCGGCGGCGTGGCTGAACTTCCCTTCCCTGGGAAAGAGATCCATGTGGAAATGGGCGAGGAGGTCGCCGGTTGGCCGATCATGGATGGCGTAGGTGGCCACATCGGGATGCCACAGGGGACTTTCGATCTGGTGGTAGTCCAACCCGAAGACCTCCCCCGTCAGTTTCAGCATGCCGTCGATCACCTGCTGGAGGGGGAAATAATCGGCTACGACGATGGGGTCAACCCCATAATCCCGCTTGCGCAGTTGGGTCTCGTAATAGCGGAAGTCGTAGACCTGAAGTGGTGATGGAAAGTCATCCTCGCTCAACATCGCATCCATCACCGCTAGTTCGGACTGCCCTTTTGCGGTCAATCCGGGGAGGAGGTCGTGGTAGAAAGCCTTCACCGCTTCGGGGTTCTTGGCCATCTTCTCCTCGAGTTGATAGTCAGCCCACGATGGCTGGCCAAATAGGCTGGCGATGCGCTGCCTGGTGGCGATGGCCTCCTCGAGCAGACCCTGATTGAGAAATACCGCCCTGTTGTTGAACTTGGCATGGAGCCGTTCACGGAGGTCTCGTCGGGGGGAGTTCTCCATAAACGGCACGACCTCTGGATAAGACAGACCGATTTTGTACTGATCACCGTCCCGTTCCAGGTTCTCTATGTACGTGTCGGGCATTCCTTCCAGATCCTGCTTTTCGACGAAGAGGTGGTCTCGGTGTTCGTCGATGTTGCGTTGAAAGGCGATCCCTACTTCCACCATTCGCTCGGTCATCTTCTTGACTTCTGCTCTGGTGGCCTCGTCCAGTTCGTGCCCCGCCCGGCGCAAGTCCCTCAGCCAGAACTCGACAAACCGCGCCGGTTCGCCTTCGAGGCCGGCCGCCTCGGCAGTCTCGCTGAAAGCCTTCACCGCCCTATAAAGATCAGAGCGGAAGACGAGTTCCACCCCCCACTTCTGGAGGCGTTCTTCGGCAGCATTGCCGGCGTCCCGCACCCCCTTATCGGGGTGAACGTAACCCATAAACGCGGTTTCGCCGTAGACGCGGTGCATCAGGTCGTTCGCTTGATCGAGGGGTCGCATGATGGTTTGGTAACTCGACGGGGTGGCGAGATCCACCAGCTCAGAAATCAAACGATCCGCTTCGGCGATCGCCTCGCCAGTCTGCTGAGCGATTCCGGCCGCGCTCACTTGGGTGTAATCGAACATGCCCCCAGTTAACTATGGGCCCGGTCGATAAAGGCCAATCGATGAAGGCCGGGCAACAACTCCTCGGAGCTGGTCAGACAAATGGCAGTTCGGGTGCCGGGATAAACCTCTGGCCCTTCCGGTAACTGGTTATCAGGCGCGTGTCCTCAATCCTGGCGCGGCCGATGGGGTCGGCATCGACGACGATCAGATCGGCCGGCCCTCCGACCTGAAGAGTGGGTCGGTAGAGATCGAGAGCAAGATCCGGTCCCAAACCCCCTGCACCGGCGGCGGCCGCCACTCCCCACCAGGGGTTGGGTGCCTCGACCGGGCAATCGGATCCACCGACCATCGGGACAGCGGCGGAGTTCAAGGCGGCCAGCTGGTAAGTGTGCTCGGTACGGGTGCCGAGCCGTTTCCCGAGCCAGGCCGCCTCGGAGGTGATGAAGGGCGGCTGAACGGAGGCGGTGATCCCGAGTCTCGCCATTCGGTCGATGAGAGTCGGGGATAGGACCGAGGCGTGCTCGATGCGGAGGCCCGCGGGATCGACTCCCCGATGGATCAGCACCTCGAATAGGTCCATTACCCGCTCGTTGGCCAGGTCACCGATGGCGTGGATTGCTACCAGCCCTCCGAGGTTTAGGGAGGTGCGGGCCATCTCGAAGGCGTTCGCCGGGTCGAGGCGGAGAAGGCCGGCGGTGGTGGGATCATCGGTATATGGCGAGCTCAGCGCGGCGGTGTGGCCCCCGAGGCTTCCATCGGCGAATCCCTTCCAGCCGAGGAACTTCAGATTCGTGGGGCCATGATCGAGCCGGCTTGCCGCCAACTCCAGATCGCCCGGCGTATCGGCTGCAACCAGCACGTTGAACTCGAGGGGGAGCGACGAAGCGACATCGATCAGGGTGCCGACTTCATCAGGGGTGCCACACCAGAGCGGCTCGGCTGCCGACACGATTGCTGTCAGGGTGCCGAGGCCAAGGCTGGCGAGCCCTTCGAGGGCCCGATGGACGTCCACATGTTGGAGGGGAGGCCGCTGTGAGCCGACCGCACTGGACATGAACTGAATGTCGGCCTCTTTGATGATGCCGGATGGATGGGAGGCGAGTCCGGCCAGTTCGAGGGCGGCCGTGTTGGCTACTGCCACATGCCCGCAGTACCGGTAGAGAAGAACCGCCCGGTCGGCCACCGCGGCGTCGAGTTCTGCCCTGTTCGGTAGTCGGGCCTCGGCCAGCCGTTCGTCGTCGAGGCGATTTCCGATCAGGGCGGCACCCTTCGGTAAACGCGAAGCGGCCTCCCGTAGTCGATCGGCCAACTCGGCGAGATCGGCAACGGTATTGAGGGAGAGACCGGTGACGACGGCGGCGTATCCGATCGGGTGGAAGTGGTGGTCGTGGAGCGGAGCCATGATCGTGGCGTCGGCGAAGACCGTCTTGTCCGCCTCGATTGCCGCCAACGCCTCGATCCGGCCGATGGCCTCAATCCGACCACTGCTCATCAGAATTCCGGTCGACTCGGGATGGCCTGCGATGTTCGGGGCGAAGAGAAGGTGCCGACTCACGTCACGTGTTCAGGAGGTGCGATTGAGATGGCCGTAACCAACTCGGCGTGGATAAGCCCGTTGCTCGCCACCACCCCCGGCGAATCCACACGGTAGGCGTCTCCACGATGGCCTGTCACCAGACCGCCAGCTTCGGACACCAGCAGAACCCCGGCGGCGGCGTCCCACGGCTTCAGCCCAAACTCCCAATATCCCTCATATCGACCGCAAGCCACCCAGGCAAAGTCGAGGGCGGCGCTACCCAGGCGGCGGATGCCTTGGGCGCGGACCAGGACTTCGCCCATGTTTCCGGCGTAGGTCCGTCCGTGCAGGTTGCGGTCGTATGGAAAACCGGTGGCGATGAGGCTGTGGGCAAGCAAGGGCTCGCCGGATACGGCAATCGGTCGATCGTTGAGGAAGGCGCCACCCCCGGCGCTGGCTCTCAACTCCTCGCCACGGCTCACGTCGACCACGACGCCCACCGCCGGTCGTCCGTCGACCCAGAAAGCCACCGACACTGCGACCTGAGGAATGCCATGAATGAAGTTGACGGTCCCATCCAACGGGTCGACCATCCAGACCCGATCGGAATCGACATGTTCTCCGCCGCTCTCCTCGGCGAGCACCGCGTCGCTCGGGAAGGCCTGGTGGATGACGGCCAGGATGGCCGCTTCGGCCGCACGATCAACGGCTGTCACCGGATTGGCGTCACCTTTGAACTCGGCTTCTACCCGGGCACCGAGTTTGCTGGCCACCACTGACGTTCCGGCCCTGGCGGCCTGGCGGGCGACGGCGAGTTCGGGTTCGAACATGAGGTCCACAGCTTGGTCGATCCACGGCGTTCCGACTGCCGACCAAAGGCGATTCTTACAATCCGATCGTGCGGTCGTTTCTGATGGCGGTCGTGGCGGCCGCTCTGCTGGTGCTGGCGTTTCCCCCTTTTGGTTGGGGTTTTCTGGTCATGCCGGCCATCACCGTTTTGTTGTGGGAATTGCGTCGGGGACCGCGCCCTCTCCTGACCGGCACAGTGTTCGGACTGGGTTTCTACACGAGCCTGATCTGGTGGGTGGGGAAGTTGGGGCTGATCGCGGTGACCCCGTTGGTGGTGGTGTTCTCGCTCTACCTGGCGGGCTTCGGATGGCTTCTGGGCAAGGCCCGCCGGTGGGATGGGAGTCGCTGGTTCTGGGCGGCGACCGGGGGATGGGCGCTGATGGAAGCGACCCGGGTCCGGTTCCCTTTCGGGGGATTCGAGTGGGGGCTGCTTGGTTACCCCATGGGCGAATACCCCTGGACCCGGTGGGCCGCCCAATTTGTGGGTACTTCAGGCTGGGGCGTGCTCATTACGGCGATGGCCGCCGGGACGGTCATCTCGGCCGAGGAGCGCCGGCTCGACCGGCGCCTTGCCCTGGTATTGATCGCGTTTGTGGTCTGTACGCTGGCCGCTCCGATCGACCCTCCCATCGCCGACGGCCCTCCGATTCGCGTGGCGATTGTCCAGGGATCGACCCCCTGTCCCCTTACCCACTGTCTCCACGAACGACGCCTGACCTATGAGATGCATCTCAACCTGACTCGTACCATCTCGCCCGGATCGGTTGACCTGGTGGTGTGGCCGGAGGGTTCGACGGGCGGTTTTGATGCCGATCCGGTACTCGTGGCCGAAGTGAGGCAGGCGTTGGGAGCCGAGGCCGCGCGAATAGGCGCTTACCTCTTGGTGGGTGGTGATCGCCCGATTTCGGATGAGCACTGGATCAACGCCAACGTGGTCGTCGCCCCTGATGGGAACATATTCGGCGAATATCGAAAGCGCCACCCGGTCCCGTTCGGGGAATACATACCGGCCCGCCCGCTTTTCGACTGGATCCCTGCCCTCGACCAGGTCCCTCGCGACATGATCCCGGGAGAAGAGGCAGTGGTGTTCGACCTGCCGGTTGGGCGGGTCGGATCGGTCATCTCCTTCGAGGCGGCCTTCGCTCGTTATGGCCGTGACGAGGCGAGAAGTGGCGCTCAGATACTGGTGGTGGCGACCAACGAAGGTAGCTACGAGTTCACCCCGGTCTCCGACCAATTCCTGGGAATGACAAGAATGAGATCGGCAGAACTCGGTCTCGATGTCGTGCATTCCGCCGTGACCGGCAAGTCGGCGTTCATCAGCGATGGCGGAGAGATCGGCCCACCGGTCGACTTCCTCGACGAGCGGGTGATCACCTCCACCCTCCACCTTTCCGACGGGAGCAGCACCCTCTACACCCTTCTGGGAGAATGGGTGCAGGCTCTGGCCTTGATCGGCCTGGTCCGGGCCATTGGCCTTCCTAGGATTCGGCAAAAGTGGCCCCGCGTATGATCGAGCACATGCCACAGTTCGCCTGGTTTTGCTCTCACGAGTCTTATCAACCCGAGACTCTGGTCGAACAAGCGCTGAGGGCCGAGCAGGCGGGCTTCGACATGGTGAGCGCCTCCGACCACTTTCATCCGTGGGTCGACGACAACTCAGCGGCCGGCTTTGTATGGTCCTGGCTGGGTGCCACCGCCGCTAAAACCGAGCGGGTTCGGCTGGCTACCTCGGTCACCTGTCCGCTCTTCCATTACCACCCGGCCCTCATCGCGCAGGCGGCCGCCACCATGGATCGTATGTCCGGTGGCCGATTTGTGCTCGGCGTTGGTACCGGCGAGAACATCAATGAGGGACCATTGGGTTACGAGTTTCCCGGCTACGCCGAACGGATTCGGCGGATGGGGGAGGCGCTCGAGATCATCCGCCGGCTCTTCGCCGGGGAGAAACTCGACTTCGACGGCAAGTACTACACGTGTCGGAAGGCGAAGCTCTACAGCCCACCAACCCACAACGTGCCGATTTGGATGGCGGCCGGAGGAGAGCAGTCGGCGGGCTTTGCTGGTCGAAACGCCGACGGCCTCATCACCTCGGTTAAGAACCCGGTCGAGACGGTGGCGTCGATCATCAAACCGTTCGAGGCGGCTCGGGGCGGTCGAGGATCGGTAATGGCTTCACGCTGGGTCGTGCTGGCTGGCTCAGATGACGAAGCCTGGGAGGCGTTGGGCTCGATGCGCGGGCTGCGGGCGCCCGGACGGTTGGAAGAGGTGGATCCGATGGTCCTTCGCCAACGAGCCGACGAGATGGAGCGTTCGGAGATCCTTAGCCGATACGCCGTGGTCAACGACACCTCCGGGCTGATCGAGGCCTACCGGTCGCTGGTCACCGAAGTCAACGCCGACGTGGTGTCAATCCAGGTGGCGTCGACCGATCCCCAACGGACAATCGACATGCTGGGCCGGGAGGTGCTCCCGGAGTTACGCGCCCTCATCTGAGGTCGCCCATTCAATTGGAGATATAGGTGGGCGGCGCCCGGCGGCTAGGGGAGAGTGAACACGATGGTGGTGCCCTCTCCCGTCGGGTTGGCGACCGTCATCTCACCGCCGTGGGCGCGCACTAAATCGCGAGCGATCGACAGGCCGAGCCCGGTCCCGCCGGAGTCGGCAATCTTGACGAATCGCTCGAAGACGTGGGGAAGGAGGTCGGGAGGGATTCCTGGCCCCCGGTCGGCCACCTCAATTTGCCAGCCCGCCTCTAGGCGGAGGGCCCGCAGGGAAACCAACCCTCCCTCCGGAGAGTGGCGAAGGGCGTTGACGATCAGGTTGGTCACCACCTCCCGAATCCTCATCGGGTCGACGTCGACCCGCCCGGGGTCGGCCCTCACCTCGATGGTGGTCCCCGACCGGGCTGCAGTCGCCCTGATTGGTGCCGCTGCATCTTCGAGCAGATCGGCCATGACCACTTCTTCTTTTTCCAGTCGCAGCTCGCCCGCCTCGGAGAGCGACAAGGTCCGAAGGTCATCGAGCAACCGAGCTATCAGTCGCGTCTCCTCGAGCAACAGCTCCAGGTGCCCGGGGTCGGCGGGATGGACCCCCTCGGCCATCGCCTCGATCTCACCCTGGATGACCGTCAACGGGGTGCGGAGCTCGTGGCCGAGGTCGGCGAGCCAGCGACGCCGTAACAGGGCCGACTCCTCGAGACGGCGCGCCATGCCGTTGAATGAGCGGACCACCTCTCGCATCGGCCCACCCTCGACGTCAGGAACCCGCGCCGAATAGTCCCCGTCGGCGAGCCTGCCGGCCGCTTCGACCAGCCTCCCCACCGGGAACCAGCGGGGCCGGGACCGGCCGGCGATCACCAAGAACAGCAGGAACCCGAGCGGCCACAGCAACCACAGCCCGTGGAATCCCCGCCCGGCGATGAAGCCGACCAGGAACAAGAGCCCGATGGGGATCAGGAGGAACCCCCTCCAATACCTCCCCCGGTGTGGGATTGGGGGGAAAGGCTGATCTGCCGGCCACCAGTGCGGCCGGTGTTCAGGCATCGACCATCTTGTACCCAATGCCGTGCACGGTCAGCACATAGCGAGGCCGGGCAGGATCGACTTCCAGCTTGCGGCGCAAGTTTTTGACGTGGGCATCGATCGCCCGCTCGTACGAAGCGACCGCCACACCGTGGATCGCTTCCAAGAGCTGGCCCCGGGTGAACACCCGGCCTGGCTGGGCGGCGAGGGCGTGCAGGAGGTCGAACTCGGTCGGTGTGAGCTCTACCGCGGTGTCACCGCGCCGCACCTGGCGGCGAGTCACGTCAACGAACAGATCGGCCACCCGCACCATCTCGGCGCCGGCGAGGTGACCGTCGGTACGGCGAAGCACCGCCCGGACCCTGGCGACCAGTTCCTTGGGACTGAAGGGCTTGACGACATAGTCGTCGGCACCCATCTCCAGACCGACGATGCGGTCGGCCTCCTCGGCCCTGGCGGTGATGACCACTACGGGCACTGTCGACGCGGCCCGCAGAGATCTGATTACGTCGAGCCCGCCGATGCCGGGAAGCCCCAGATCAAGAACGATCAGGTCCGGTCTCACCTGGCGGGCGGCAGCCAGCGCACCACTCCCGTCGGAAGCGGTCACGACGACGAACCCCGCCTGTTCCAGGTAGTCCCGGACCAGGCGGGTGATCTTGAGTTCGTCGTCGACGACGAGGATCGTCCTCACGCCGTCATTCTGATTGCCGGCCCTGTTGACCGTGCGCCTTCTCGTGCCATTCATCGAGCCTCTTCTCGATGTGCTCTGATGGTCCCCAATTTGGTCCATAGCCGTACGGGGCCGGTCCTCTCCACCTCCACGGCCGGAACACTCCGAAAACCAGAAAGAGGAAGAGCAGGGGGAACAAGAGCGGGAAGAAGGGGAAGAAACCAAATCCGCCTCGCCCCCATCCCCGGTCGATCACGACGGTGGTGGTCCTTCCGTCTTGTGCAGCCATCGCGTTTATGGCCCCGGCATCAAAGCCGCTCTGGTAAGCGAGGTAGATCCCGGCGCTTACCAGGACCACCGTCAGCACCATGGCCAGCACTTTCGCCGTCCGATTCATCGATACTCCTTTCTCGGACATGGGGGCAACGGTGTCAGGCGATTGTGAAGCAGATATGAAGACGGTGTGGAGGTTTGTGATGAGACCGACGGTGGTGGTGCTGGCGGCGGTGGCGTGCGGAATGGCGGTGGCAGTTCAGGCGCAGCTGACAGGCAATATGCAGCGGCAGATGGGCGCGCTCGAGTCGACCTTCGTCACCTACTTCTCAGGCGGAGTCGTCATAGCCGTCATCACCCTCCTCGCTCGGGGAGCAAACCTCACGGCGGCGGCGGGCCTGCCCTGGTACTCGTTCACCACCGGCCTCCTCGGACTCGTCATCATCGCCGGCCTGTCCGTGTCAGTGGGGGAGATGGGACTGGTGTCGGCCTTGGTGATCATCACGGTCACTCAATTCGTGGTCGGCGCGATCCTCAATCACTTCGGGTGGGTAGGAGCAGTGGTCGATCCAATTGACTTCACCAAGCTGGCCGGGATGGCCCTGCTCGCGCTCGGTACGTATATGGTGCTCCGCTAATAGGACCAGGAGATTCAGGCATGAGCACGCCCCTTGAGAACCTGCTGAAAGAGGATCGCACCTTTCCGCCCTCCGGGGACTTCGTCGCCCAGGCCAACGCCCAACCGGGAATTCATGAAGACGCCGCCCGCGATTGGGAAGGTTTCTGGATGGACCAAGCCCGTCAGCGCGTGACTTGGTACCGGGAGCCAACCGTCACCCTCGACTCTTCCAATCCCCCCTTCTACCAGTGGTTCACCGACGGGGAGATCAATCTCTCTTACAACTGTCTCGACCGCCATCTCCCGGACTCGGCCAACAAGGTCGCCTACCACTGGGTGGGAGAGCCCGGGGACACCCGCACGCTCACCTACGCAGAGGTTCACAGGCAGGTGTGCAAGCTGGCTAATGCCCTCAAAGGCCTCGGACTTCGTAAGGGTGACCGGGTTGCCCTTTACATGGGCATGGTCCCCGAGCTTCCGATGGCCATGCTTGCCTGCGCGAGGCTGGGACTCGTCCACTCCGCGGTTTTTGGCGGCTTCTCATCCGACGCCCTCGCCGATCGGATCAATGATGGCCAGGCTCGAGCCGTCATCACTCAGGACGGGGCATGGCGAGCGGGCAAGGTGGTTCCGCTCAAGGACAACGCCGACGTGGCGATCTCCCGCACCACAAGCGTCGAGCACGTCGTCGTCCTCAAGAGAACGGCCCAGGACGTCCACATGGAACCGGGCCGTGACCTGTGGTGGGAGGAACTGGTTGCGGGCCAGGCAGAGGCGTGCGAGCCCGAGCGGCTCAACGCCGAGGATCCGCTCTACATCCTTTACACATCGGGTACCACCGCCAAACCGAAGGGAATCGTTCACACCCAGGGTGGTTACCTCACTCAGGTCGTTACCACCCACGACATGGTCTTCGATCTCAAGCCCGACACCGACGTCTACTTGTGCGCAGCCGACATCGGCTGGGTTACCGGGCACAGTTATATCGTGTACGGACCGCTCGCCAACCGGGCCACCTCGATCATCTACGAAGGTGCCCCGAATCATCCGGACTTTGACCGACTTTGGCAGATCATCGAGGACTACCAGGTCACCATCCTCTACACGGCCCCAACCGCCATCCGTTCATTCATGAAGTGGGGCGACCAGTACCCGGCGAAACACGACTTGAGCTCTTTGCGGCTGCTGGGAACCGTCGGGGAGCCGATCAATCCTGAGGCATGGATGTGGTATCACCGGGTGATTGGCGAGGCTCGGTGCCCCATCGTCGACACCTGGTGGCAGACCGAGACAGGTTCGATCATGATCACCCCGCTTCCCGGGGTCATCGCGACCAAGCCGGGCTCGGCCACCAGGCCTTTCCCGGGGGTTTCGGCCGACGTGGTCGACGACGATGGCGCCTCGGTCCCTCTCGGTGGAGGAGGGTTCCTCGTCCTTGACCGCCCATGGCCGGCGATGGCCCGCACCATCTACGGGGACCCCGACCGGTTCGTTCAGACCTACTGGTCGCGCTTTCCCGGCCGCTATTTTCCTGGCGACGGAGCCAAGCGGGATGAAGATGGCTACTTCTGGCTGCTCGGCAGGGTTGATGACATCATGTTGGTCAGCGGGCACAACATCTCCACCACCGAGGTGGAGTCGGCCCTGGTGTCGCACCCGGCGGTGGCCGAGGCCGCGGTGGTCGGCCGCAAGGACGAACTCACCGGCCAGGCGATCTCCGCCTTTGTGACGTTGCGGGGAAACGTCACCGGTGATGATGAGCTGATCAGGGAGCTGCGAAGCCATGTCGGGAACACCATCGGGCCGATCGCCAAACCCAAGTCGATCGTTTTCACCAACGACCTCCCCAAGACGCGGTCTGGCAAGATCATGCGGCGCCTCCTTCGTGACATCTCGGAGAATCGCCAGCTCGGCGATGTCACCACCCTCGCCAACGAAGCCATCGTCGAGGAGATCGCCACCAAGGCGGCATCAACCGTGGCAGAGGATTAAGACCGTCCCCCAACCTGATTGATCAGCACCCGTGGTGAGCGGGTGGTTTGCGTGAGATCCGCTTGAAGCGGCCCCCTGGTAGGTTCCTACCAATGGGTGCCGAGGTTTTCGTCGTGGCAGCGGTGCGGTCGGCGATCGGACGCTTCGGCGGGGCGCTCAAAGATCTGATGCCGCCCCAGCTGGCCGCTCCGGTGATGAAGGCTGCGCTGGCGAAGGCCGCGGTCGGTGGCGACGAGCTCGATCTGGTGATTATGGGAAACGTCCTGCGCGGCGGTCACGGGCAGCTGGTCCCCCGACAGGCGGCGTTTCTCGCCGGCATCCCACGCCATGTCGATGCCCTGGGGGTCGACATGGTCTGTTCTTCGGGGATGGCGGCGGTGATGACTGCCGCCTCCCAGATCCGAGCCGGCGAGGTCGATCTGGTCCTGGCAGGAGGGGTCGAGTCGATGTCAGGGGCGGGCTTCGCAATCGACTCCACCGTCCGCTGGGGACTCAAGTACGCGCCTACCGGCGCCCGGATCGTCGACATGATGGCCCGCGATGGCCTTTCGGACCCGGAGTCGGGGGAGGCGATGGGCCAACAAACGGAACGACTCATCGCCGAGGAAGGAATAACCCGAGCCGAACTCGATGAGGTGGCGGCCCTTTCCCACGGACGGGCTTCGTCAGCCACATCTCGTGGGGCGTTCGCCGATGAGATCGTCCCGGTGGCCTACCGGGATTGGAAGGAAGAACGGGATCTGACCGTCGACGAAGGCTTTCGGACCGACACCACCGCCGATGCCCTCGCAGGATTGCGGCCGGCGTTCGGCGGGGTGCTCACCGCCGGCAACTCATCCCAGATCTCAGACGGGGCGGCGGCGCTGGTGCTCGCCTCGGAGCGAGCGACCACCGAGCG
>JBQTHI010000126.1:0-5866 GCA_052390035.1 Actinomycetota bacterium
GACCGGTTCCTTTTCGGTGACCTGACCGTTGGCCGGCAAACCGTCCTCAGGGTGGCCGTCCCCTTCGACCAACCTTCGCTTGGCAGCCTCTGCGCGCCGTCGAGCACCGATCTCCTCGGTGACGGACTGCCAACCGACTGGTTCCCGCATCACCCGCTCACCGGGTACCGTTCCCATGATCTCGGCCACTTCGTCGCCGGATACGGTCTTCTTCTCCTCGAGGACCGCCGCCAACTCGAGCACCTTGTCGCGGTGTTCGTCGAGCAGCTGGTCGACCTGCTCGTAGAGCTCGGCCAGTCTGTCTTCGATCTTGTCATGCCGGGCCCGCAACGTCGCGCTTACCGGATAATCGGCTCCTCCGGCCGGACCGCTCACAGTGCCGGAGAAGGAAACCAGACCCGAACCCATTCCCCAGGCGCCTTCCATCAGTGCCCCGAGAGTGGTAGCGCTGGTGAGGTCGCCGGAAACACCCGATGAGTTGTCGTTGCCAAAGAACATCCGCTCGCCAACCCGGGATGCGAGGCTGACCATGATGTCGGTCTCGAACTCCGATTTCCACTGGGTGTAGCGTTCTTCCTGGCCGAGACTGCGGACCATGCCCAGGGTGGTTGCCCTTTTCTCGATGGTCACCATGTCGATACGCCGGTGGGCACCGAGCACATGGGCAGCCACTGCGTGGGACGCCTCATGAACCGCCACTGCATGGCGCTCCCGTTCGATGTAGTCCACGTCCTCGGGGGGGCCGAGCTCTTTGAGTGCCTTGGCCTTCCAAACGTCGGGCCAGGCGATCGCCTCCCGGCCATCGCGGATGGCGATGATCAGTGCTTCGTTGACCAGATCTTTGATCTTCGCCCCCGAATACATCGGCGTGACTACCGACAGCTTCTCGACCTCGTCGTCCGAAAGGATGTGGGAAACCTTGTTCAGATACCCGATCAGGGTCTGGCGGCGCCCATCCTTGGAAGGAAAACCGACCTTGTATATCCGATCGATGCGGCCCGGACGAAGCATCGCCTCGTCGAGAGCGTTGGGCATGTTGGTAGCCAGAATGTGAAGGATGCGATACTTCGGTGGCGGCTTGGGTCGAAAGCCGAAGAGCTTGCGAAGCCGGTTGGCGAGGCCCCTCGGCTTGGTCAGGCCATTCATCTCGGTGAGAAGAGCCTGGAGAGTGCCCATCCCCCCGCCCCCCATACCGGCCCCCATGATGATCCGATTTATCCATGGACGGCGGGGCTCCTCGACGGGCTCGGCGGGCTGCGCCCAGGTTGCCGCCAGCGCATCCTGGGTGAAGGGAGAGAGGAAATGAAAACCGTTGCAGGAGAGGTGAGCCGCAACCGGGGATGACCCCAATGTCCCGGTGGGTGCTCCCATGTTGCCCCGACTGCCGAGCGAATCGGCTTCGTCGAGGAAGACGATGACTCCGCCGTGGCGCAATGACAGTTTGCGGAGTTTGCGATAGAGCGATTTGACTTTGAGGATGCCCACTCCGAAAAACATGTTGATGAAAGCGCCGGGCTCTACGAACACGTAGGGACGTCCGGTCTCTCCGGCCACCGCCTCGGCGATGAGGGTCTTGCCGGTGCCGGGAGGACCCCACAGAAGGATGCCGCCCGGGATATACCCGCCCTTCGCTTCGATCTCGTCCGGCTTCTCAAGGAAGGCGATGTTCTCCTTGATGAGGTCGAGGACGTGATCCTGGCCCCAAACATCCGAGAAACGGGTTTTGATCTCTTCCGGCATGATGATGTTCATGCCGCCCCTGGAGAGGAACCAGAAGATCGCCACGAACTGCCCAATGGCGATGGTCATGATCACCACTGCCTGGATGAAGAAGGGGCTGGTGATGACCGCTACCAACAGTCGCGGCGCCTCGGTGATGGCCTGGATCGGACTCGAGATCTCCGGGACCAGGTAGGTGGCTATCACCGAGTAGAGCCCGATGATGACCATCCAGCGGATGAAGCGGCCCACCCGGAATCGGGTCCATGGCTTGAGATGGTCCATACCACCTTCGACCCGTCCGAAGACTCCCTGCTGCCAGAAGCCGTGATATGCGGCGCTCCGCTCCGAGATCGAGTAGTGAATCTGGCGCAGAATCTCGAGAACGAACAGGACGCCGAGGATCTGGCCGATGCTCGTGGCAAAGAAAGATCGGAGGGCGTCGCCCACGGTGACAAACGGCGGCTGTATCTGGGTGCCCACGACCGCGGTGGTGATCACCCCCAGCAGAATCAGGAACTTGATTCGATCCCAGGTGTCTGCCCGGCGGCGAGTCTTCCTTACGGCGCTTTTTTGTTGACCAGCCACGAGTCCACCACCCTCTCGATTTGGGCTTGATTGTCGATGTAGCACTGGCGGGAGCAGCCGGCCACGATGGAATACATCTTTTCGTCGTCAGGATTGGTGACCGAGATCATGTAGGCGACTCCTACCTCGGCCCCGCTGTCGTCGGAATAGGAAACCAGGAGCCTTATCCCATCGAAGCCGTCACCAAAGGTGAAGTCCTCACGGACGTGCTCCTGTGCGTCGAGATACTGGAAGTAAGGAAGGATGGACTGGGAGAGGGCCGCCCGACTGAGGAACTGGCGTTCCACATCACCAACGGTCCGCACCGACATCAGCCCAATGGGGTAGGCAGCGTTGACCAGCGGAGTGGCCACGTTGCCGACGTCTCTGGAGGGGGCACCGTCGAAACCCGTCGACACGACCGCCGGATAGTCAAACCCGCTGTAGGACTCGATAAATGGGGTGTCGGTCAGGTCATTTAGCTCGCCGACGTCGTACAGATGCCAGTCGGACGGAACCTGGACCAGGGTTAGTTTCTCCGGGTCGGTGTACGACATGGTTTCCGACACTTCGCTTGCACCGCAGGCGGCAGCCACCAGAGCGAAGCCCCCCAACCCAAGCGCTAATCGGCGGGTCATGACCACCTCAGAATACGCCACAAGGATAAATACCGGTTCAAGATACTTCCATGTCATCGGCTTCCGGGGGCACTCGGGTAAAGCGATCTGTCGACACGGTCCCCGGGTATGGCACCATGGGTCTGTGGAAACACCCGTGGCGGGCTCCCTGCTGGTGGCCTCTCCGGTGCTGCTCGACCCCAACTTCTTTCGGACGGTGGTGCTGATCTTGCAGCATGACCGAGAAGGCGCCGTCGGCGTGGTACTTAACCGGCCGAGCGAGGCCCCGGTCGACCACCACCTTCCCGAATGGAAGGGCCGGTTGGAGGAGCCAGCGGTGGTCTTCGTCGGCGGCCCCGTCGATCAGGCTGTCGCCATCGGAGTTGTGCGAGCCGATCTCCCGTCCGAGCCGATCGCAGTTCCAGGCGTCGGACTGGTCGACTTGGGATCCGATCCGGCCGCGGCCAACCCGGGAGAGGTCAGGGTTTTCTCCGGCTATGCCGGGTGGGGCCCCGGTCAGCTCGAGGGGGAGCTCAGCGAAGGCGCCTGGCTCGTGGTGCGAGCCGAGGCGGCGGACATATTTACCGACGAGCCGGAAGGCTTATGGGGCAAGGTTCTCCGCCGTCAGGGCGGTCGTCTGGCGATGCTGGCGACCTTCCCGGACGATCCAAGCTTGAACTAGATAACAGACACCAGAAGGATGGCTCCGGGCGTTAGCCTTCCGTCGTGACCACTGTGCGGCGGCTTCGCAGCGCCCTGATCGCCCACCCCCCCGGGATCGGGATCGAGCGAGAGTTGTGGGCCGCCGGAAAGCGGGTGGTGGTCGGTATGGATGAGGTGGGTCGAGGCTCATGGGCCGGTCCTTTGTCGGTGGGGGCGGCGGTGATTCCGGCCAACCGCCGGGTTTACAAAATCAGAGATTCCAAGCTGCTGACCGAAGGTGAGCGAGGAGCGATCTTCGACCGAATTGCCGGCTGGTGTCAGGCATGGGCAGTGGGACATGCCACGCCTGCCGAGTGTGATGAGTTGGGAATGTCAGCCGCTCAGAGGCTGGCGGCCCGGCGAGCCCTCGACCGTCTGGGGATCACTCCTGACAAGGTGCTGGTCGATGGCAAATGGGACTTTGTTGGTGGCGCCCGCAGGCTGGTTGGAGGCGATAGGACCTGCCTTTCGATCGCGGCGGCATCCATCCTCGCCAAGGTGAGCCGGGACGCCATCATGAGAGCCGAGGCGGAGCATTATCCGCTCTACAACTTCGAGAACAATAAGGGTTACCCCTGCCCGGTGCACAAGGCCGCCCTCCAAGCATGGGGGCCGAGCACGATTCATCGCAAGTCGTGGGTGTTCATGGATGGCTTGGTGTGGAATGGCCTGCCCCGCTACATCCGCGACGAACAGCTTGCCCTGTTCTAGGTAACCCGCCCTGTTTAGGAGTGGGGCACCTCCAACAACCGTATCTCGAAGGGGCCCATGCTCGTACCGTCCCATGTCTCCTCGCGCACGAGATCGAATCGTCCCTCCGCGGGTATGAAGGCCTCCGTCCAGGTGAACGCCTCCGATGAGAGATTCGCCACCAGCCGAATCGGTCCGCGGCGGAAAGCGAGAAGTCGATGATCCGGCAACTCCATCGACTCAATGTGCGCTCCGGCGAGCTCGTGACGTCCGCCCAGAGTCGAAAATACCCGCCGGGCGGCGGCGTCCAGAACCCCATCGGGGCCGAGCGCGTCATCGTCACCTGGTGGGGTGTGGGGCGAGGCATCGAGGATCACTATGTCGGCGGCCGTCGCGGCGACGGTAATGGCGGCGAGGTGGCGACGCAGGTCCACTTCCCCTAGGCCATCTCCGGGACTGGGGCCTTTGACGGGGAGTGCCCGGCTGCAATCGCTGGGAAACCGCCGCTCAAGAATGGGCATGAGCGCTCGCCGATCCGCCGCTTCGAAAGAGCTCCAAATCCCCTGCGACAGTTCTTGGTCGAGTCCTATCCGGCATTGATCCGCCGAAACAAAGAGCTCGTGGAATGGAACGGGGTGACTCCCAGGTTCGGGAACCGCCAGCAGCCGGACCGACGGAGCCGCCATGCTCGCGACGGTGGCCAGTAATCGTGCAACGAGATGGGTAGCGGGTTGGTTGCGGCTGTCCATACCCTGGTCCCTCCAGGTCGACGAAAGACCCCGGAGGGCAACCGCCGAGGCTCCCCGATTGGCGATGGATACGATCTCAGCGGTAACGGCTGCGGCCACCGAAGGGTTGTGATAATCGAGATCCCAGCTGCCGGGCCCTCTGCTCGTAGCGATCCACCGCGCTAGGCCCGGGTGCCAGCTGAACCCGTCCCCTTGTCGATCGTCGTTAGGCGAATAAGCCGCGGCAAACCGATCCGGCTCGGTTCGGTTCTTGTACATCGAGAAGTAGCCGCCCAAGTTCCTGTCGCCGCCGGCTGCACCGACGGCCCAGGGATGGGAGGCATCGACATGGTCGGCGGTCAACCAGCCGACCCAGCCGGCTTGGGTGTCCGTCGGGAGAGGAGCTTCATTTTTGGGGGAAGAGAGCCATACTCCCCAACCGCTGGCCGGGCCTAGTCGATCACCCTTGCGGAGGCGCCCCGGCCGGGCGAGGAATCCTTCGGCGACCGTCTTGGTCATCAGCTCGACAATCCAGGAAAAGTCATACCGCCACCCATATAGCTGATGACAGATTCGGAACAGATCCTCGAACCGAGGCTCAACCTGGGAGACGAACTGCCGCCACGATTTCGGTTTGAATTCGGGTCGCCAAAGCTTCAGCAAGTGTTGGAGGGCCTCGGCCGCAGCCGGGCCTTGCCATCCAGAAGCTGCTCGGACGTCTGGGGAAGGAACCGTCACCGGCCGGCGGTGAGCTCGTCGAGGTAACGGGGGAACATCTCCCGCCACGTGACCCAGTCATGTGGCCACTCTTCCCCCCACTCGTCGACCCGGTTGGGAATCCGT
>JBQTHI010000127.1:0-1827 GCA_052390035.1 Actinomycetota bacterium
GGACCTCGGCTTCGGTGCCGTTGACGACCTGATCCACTACTGGGTGGTCACCGCCCCCGATCTGGCCGGGGCGACCCAGTTCGACCTGATCAGGTCGATCCCCGGAAGCAACCACATCGACGTCAAGCAGGTCAGCGCCCAGGTCTACTACCGCCTCCACTACGACTCCAATGGAGACACCTTCTTCGTGAACGGGAACTCGCGCACGCTGGCCCAATTCGAGTCGTCCCTCACCGGGTTGACGTTGCCCGACCTTGACGGGGCAGGGCCGCTCGAGTTGGAGACCGAGCCCTACTCCGCCGCCTCAGGCGGAAGCAGCGTGTTCCGGCTGAACACTTAGAGCCGGTGGCCGCGCAGGGGGCTTGGCCATCCATGATTACCACCTTCTGGTAGTATGAACGGTATGGCAAAGGAGAAGGCGACCATCACAGTAGATCGAGCCAAGCTCGAAGAGGCGCGGCATCTTCTCGGAGCAGCCTCGGCCTCCGCCGCTATCGACGCCGCATTGGCCATGGTCATTCGACGAGAGCGTGTGCGCCATGACGTGGAGGCCTACATGCGGCTCCCCCAGACCGAGGATGAGGCCGCCCTGGGAAGAATGCCGCGGGACTGGGCCGACCTCGCCGATGACGTCGACTGGGATTCCGAGTGGCCCGAGGGTTCGTAACTCCGGCACCGCGGCGCGGCGAGATCTGGATGGCCGACCTTGACAAGCGCCGTCCGGTGGTGGTCCTCACCCGCGAGCCTCTCACCAGGTTGCTCCATTCTGTGATCGTGGCCCCGGTTACGGCGACCACCCGGGGGCTGTCCACCGAGGTGGCGCTCGGACCGGAGGACGGCATCCGCCGGGAGTCGGTCGTCAACCTCGACAACCTGCAGCTCGTTCACCGCTCCTGGCTGGTGCGGCGGGTGGGAAGGGCAGCGCCCTCCACCCTCGACCGAATCTGCACCGCGGCGGCCGAGGCGATCGGCTGCTCGGCCGTTTGATGCACCCGGCTGACATCGCCTCCGATCGCAGACTTCGGATGGAGGCTCAGTTGCCGGCGAGGTCTCCAACCGAGGAGCGCACCGTCGCCGGGCGGCGCAGAAGCCCGCGCAGGAGCCCGACCCCATAGGAGAGGTGCATGATCGCTACCGCCGCCAGGTCGAGAGGGCGGGCCCGGGAGGCGACCAGGAGCGCCGCCAGCCAGAGGCCGCCGACTGCCAGCAGGAGCCAGGGGAATCCGGCTATCAGGGCGATCACCCCGGCGACCAGGCCCAGCACCAGTGCCAGCGGGGCCAGCGGCCGCCAGGAGGGGAACTCGCCGTTGATGTAGAACATGTCCGCCTTGCCCAGCCCATATTGATAGAACTGGAACCAGAGTGCAGAGGGGGTTTCCCGCGGGGTGTAAACCGTGCGTATCGCCGGATCGACGATGACCCGGCCGCCCCGTTGGCGGATCCGGTAGTAGAAGTCGGCGTCTTCAGCGACGCGGGAGGGCAGGCGCCGCATCCCGCCATTCTCCAGAAACGTCTTGGTCTTCATCGCTCCCAGGTAGACGGTGTCGGCTTCGACCGGCGCTTCGGCGTGATGGAAGGCGGCCGGGCCGATTCCCAGGCGGGACCGAAAGGCGCGAGCCACAGCTTGGCCAAAGGGGGTGTTGCCCTCGGGGACCAGCGGTCCGCCCACTGCGTCGGCGCCGGAGTCTCGGAGGGATGCCACCGAGGCGCTGATGTAGCTAGTTGCATAGGTGGTGTGGGCATCGGCACGGATCAAGATGTCGGAGGCCGCAACCTGTGCCAGGAGGTTGAGTCCGGCCGACTGGACCCGCTCCGGGTTGTCGAACA
>JBQTHI010000128.1:0-1528 GCA_052390035.1 Actinomycetota bacterium
CCGACCAACTCCGAGTGGGCGGCCCATCCGGAGCGGCGCTGTCTTCGAAATAGGGTGGCTGCCCGATCGGCCGACTCGATGGCCAACGCTGTCTCCGCTCCACCCAGTGCGGTTTCGGCCAGCCTCACCAAGGCCTCGGCCTGGGCAGCATGGTGGCCCCCTTTACCCAACTCAGCCACCGCCTTCTGCGCGGTGGCGATGGCATCGGCCGTCAGCCCGGCGGCGGCCAATACATCGGCTCTGTCCCGCCACAGCTCCCCCACCGGGCCTCCCAGTTGCAACATCTCCTCCTCTGCCCGGTCAAAGTGACCAAGCGCCAGCGGAATGTCGCCGAGGCGGCCGGCAGCCCAACCCAGGTTGTGGTGGGAAGTCGCCGCCGCCATCGGACTACCCGCCTTGACCCACGACGCCGTCGCTCGCTCCAAAATCCGCAGAGCATCCCTGGGCTTGCCGATCATCACCAAGGTGAGGCCCTTGTTGGTGAACAGGTTCGCCCAGGTCGAACCCAAAGATCTCCGGTCGAGCAGCGCCTCGGCGCGATCGAAGTCGGCGATGGCCCCGCGATAGTTTGAGCGCCGGAAGCGGATCGCCCCACGCTGCACCAAGGCCTGGGCGCGAACCGGACCAACCGCCGCCCGCACCACCCGGTTGAGAATCAGCTCACCCTCTTCGAGGTTCCCCGCCCATGCCAGGACCACTCCATAGGTGTTGAGCACACCCAGCCGCACCTGGGAGGGTAAATCGCCGATGGCGGCCGCTTGCTCCAGCAGGACGACGGCATCATCCACCCGGTCGAGGTTGGCTGCCGCCAGACCCATCGCTCGCAGTGCAACCGCCGTGGCGGTTGGATCGCCGGCAGCCTTGGCCCGCCCAACCAGGTCCGAGTCGAGCACTCGCCGGGCGTCAACCGAGGCCGCCGCCAGCATCTGGTCGGCCTCGCCCTGCAAGGTCGTGGTCATGGCACTTAGTGTGGCATTCGTATCAGAACCGCTGCGATTGGCTCGGATAGGGGAAGGAGGAGCACGGCATGACAACTCGGTACGAACAGCGTGCCCAACACCTGGTCGATGATCGATGGATCGAAGAACTTCGCGAAGCCGGGCTGAGCGAATGGCCGCGGGCCACCACCGGTGAGCCGGTCAACACCAGACGGGTTTACTACCGGACCCATGAACTGCTGGTGGATGAGCGGTCAAGCGACTCCGTCATCGGGGCTTTGAGCGAATTTGGTCCCGTCGAAGTCAGGGATTCAAACCTGGGCGATGTTGGCGTGACCATCCTCGTCTCCGGGGCAGAGGACGACGCCCTGCTTCTCACCAGGTCTATCGGCCGCAACCTTTCGGGTCTGCGGTTCGCCCCCCATTACATAGCGATAATCGCGCAGGGCCGGCCCGGCATCAGCCCTGCCACGTACCCGCGGTCGGTCTCCGAGGCGCCGCCGGTCGAACCAAGTTGTGACACGAGTGATCAATGCATCGCAGTGGCAGACACCGGGATGTGGGAAGAGCCGTCACCGCCGTCGAGGCTC
>JBQTHI010000129.1:0-10233 GCA_052390035.1 Actinomycetota bacterium
ACGAAGACGCCCACCAGGTGTTCGTGGGTGAGGGAGAGGTCCAGCTCTCCCCTACCGAATTTCGGCTGCTCCGCTATCTGATGCTCAACCGGGACCGGGTGATGTCGAAGGATCAAATCCTCGACTATGTCCGGGAGTACGACTTTGGGGGCAATGCGGGGATCGTGGAGACCTACATCGGCTATCTAAGGCGCAAGCTCGGATCGGAGTATGGCGGCCGGCTGCAGACCGTCCGCGGTTTCGGATACGTGCTGCGAAGCCCCGAGCGGAGTGGCTGACCCAGATGACACTTCGGGCCCGGCTGATAGCCGCCTTCACTCTCCTCTTGTTGGTGGTGGTCGCCGCCTGTGGGGTGGTGGCCGTGCGGTCTACTCAGCGAGTGCTGATCGGCCAGATCGATGACCGCATCGCCGCCGTGCTGGCACGGGCGTCCAGGCTGACCGTCGATTCCCTTCCCAACAACCCCGCCGTCAACCGGCTGTTTGCCGAGCTCCTGCTGGGCGAGGATCGAAGGCTGATCGCGGCCTCGCCCTCTGGGCTGGAAGGTGAACCCGACCCTCTCCCGGCAATCGATCACCTGCCGCTCCCGGCCGATCGCCGCGGTCAGATCGTGACCGTACCGGCGGCCGCGGGAGACTTCAGTTATCGAGCCGGGGTGGTCCGCACCAGAGGAGGGCTCACCATTGTCTATGCCCAGCCGTTGCGCGAGGTGGAGGCGGCCACCAGATTCCTCACCCGGCGCATGCTCGTGGCCGGGGCCCTCATTTTGACGGCCGGCTTGGTCGCCGTCTGGCTCACGGTTCGCAGGGGACTGCGTCCGATCAACGACATGATCGCCACCGCGTCGGCCATCGCCGAAGGAGACCTGGCTCGCCGCATCCCTGAGGCCGAGCCCGAATCGGAGCTGGGCAGGCTGGGGTCGGCCCTCAACCACATGTTGTGGAGCATCGAAACCGCTTTCGCGGCCGAGGCCCGCGCCAAGGACCAGTTGAAACAGTTCGTGGCCGACGCCTCCCACGAGCTGCGGACCCCGCTGTCAGCCATCTCCGGGTATGCCGAGTTGCATCGCAAAGGCGCCTTGGACCAGGCCGGTGGCACCGATCACGCCATGCGCCGCATCGAGGCCGAGGGACGGCGGATGGCAAGCCTCGTCGAGGATCTTTTGCTGCTCGCCCGCCTCGATCTCGCCGAACCAATCGAGCGCCGGCCGTTGGACCTCACCGGGATCGTTCGGGACGCGGCCGCCGATTCGACCGCCATCGACCCCGAGAGGGCCATCGACGTCGAGGCCGTCGGGCCGGTCTGGATAGCGGGCCATGAGGAGCGTCTCATGCAGGTCTTCGCCAACCTTTTCGCCAACGTGCGGACGCACACCCCGCCGGCCACCGGCGCTTCGGTAACCCTAAGAGAGAACGGCGAGACAGCCGAGGTGGTGGTTACCGACCACGGTTCGGGATTCCCCCCGGCCGGCTTCGCCAAGGTCTTTGATCGTTTTGCCCGCTTCCACACCAACACCCCTGGCGGCGGTCCCGATCACCGCGGCGCCGGCCTGGGCCTGGCAATTGTGGCCGCCATCGTCGCGGCCCACGGCGGCACCGTGGTCGCCGAGAACGCCGAAGGGGCGGGGGCTCGGATCATTGTGCGGATCCCTCGGATCCGGCTCTGATCACTTCCCAGCCAATACTCAGCCGGGGCCTAATCGGTTCCCAGGGTGGTGATCGATGCTGACGGTGATGGCAAACCAACCAGAAAGGAGTCCATCATGACCGGCAGAAGGAGGCTGGCACTGGCCGCCACTATCGTCGCATCGTCGTTGTTGCTCGGTGCCACCGTGTTCGCTCCCGTCGTGGGGGGAGCCCAGGAGAGCCCGACCGGCCAGCCGACCGACCATGTAACCGATCAGGCCAGCGATCGTCAGCTCGAAAGGGGCGCACGCGTCCGGGGTGCCCTCCAGCCCCTGGTCGAAGAGGGTGTTATCACGGCCGAGCAGGCCGACGCCGTCACCCGTCGGCTCGTGGCCGCCTTCCCCGGCCGGCCGGGACACTTCGTCCCCCGCGGCGTCGTCCGGGGTGGTCTGGAGGATGCCGCCGGTGCCATCGGCATAGAGCCACGGACGCTGGTCGAAGCTCTCCAGGCCGGTCAAACCATCGCTGAGGTCGCCGAAGCCAACGGCGTGGATCCCCAGCTGGTGATCGATGCCATGGTGGCCGACTTCAACGCCCGGGTTGATGAAGCCCTCGAGCAAGAAAAGATCTCAGAGGAGCAGGCGGCTCATCTCAAGGAAGCAGCCGAGTCCCGGATCACCAACGTGGTCAATGGGGAAGTCGACTTCCGCTTGGGATTCTGGGCGGCGCCCTCCGCCTGATGGCCGCAAGAGCGGGTGGGACAGAGGCGGCCCGACGGTCGGGCCGCCTCTCCCGCTCAGCCCCTGAACAGTGGCTGGGACCAGGCGATGCCCTGGCCGACGGACACCCGGGCTCGTAGGTAACCATCGGCCGGAGGCATGCAGCTGGCCGCCACGCCGAAGCTTCGCTCGCACACCTCCCCGTTGGCGATGAATTCAATCCATCCGGGAGCGGCCGTCTCGATCTCGATCCCCGACGATTGGATGTCGACCCTCGCCAGCTCGGGTCCGGTCGATGCGTAGAACCGCCCGAGCGAAAGGGCCGTGAGAATCTGGTCTTGGCTAAGTTCATCCGCCTCGACCATCACCCAGCCGCGACCCGGGTTGGAAAACTCGGGACCCCAACTCCGGAAGTCATGGGCGTCATCGACCGCGATGCCGTAGAGGCGACGCCCGGCATTCAACAACCTATCCCAAACCAGGTCCATGGTCGGCAGCGACTCGGTCCCGAAGCTGTAGCTGAGGGGATGTCCGTTGAAGACCTCGAAATGCGACAGACCCTCGAGCCGCTCCATGTCCTCCCAACTCACCGATGCCCAGAAATTGGGGTGGTTGAGACTGGGAATCGCTCCGTCGTCGAGCACCCGGTCGACCATCGATTGGAGAACCTCGGCAACCGATTCGCCATTGGACGGGCCAAGCCGGTGCGAAGTGTTGAGACCGTTTACATGGAGGGCATAGGTCGAGTCGCCCGCCGCCCACCATGAGGACAGCTCCTCTCCCGGGACAAGGACCAGGTCCCGACCTTCGCCCCGCAGGACCGCCTGGAGTTCAGACACGTTGACCCGGACGTTGTGATCGGTGATGGCGAGGAACTGGTATCCGTGGTCGTCATACCAACGGGCCACCTCCGCCAAGGGACTATCGCCGTCCGACGCGTCGGTATGGGTGTGGAGATTTCCTTTCAACCAGGTCATAACTTGCTGCTACCTGCGTCCGTTCCGCTCTCTCCGGGACCCGGCATTTCCCCAAAATTTGCTCGCCGTTAATCTCGGGGTTCGCGGGCCTGGAAAGGCCCTCGTCAGACAACCACCCCTCACTGAGGAAACAATCGTGATCTTCGCATACATCGACCCTGGGACCGGAAGCCTCTTGTTGCAAGCGGTATTGGGCGGCGTGGCAGGATTGGCCGTCTTCTTCAGGACCTTTGGCCGCCGCCTCCTCCGTCGCCACCCCCGCACGTCCGCCCCTGCCGAGAGTACATCCGCCGACGCCTGAAACCGACCGGACACAGGCGGTGGCTTGACTCATGTTCGACCCTGGGTCCTTTCGCGACCCCGCCAGCCGGGTTGGGTATGAGGGCAACCTGGTGCAGCGCATCCTCACCGAGCAGGGCCAGGCACATTGGGCCGCCCTGGAGCGGTCGAGGCTATTCCGCGAATGGACTGCATCCGGAGGTCTGATCGGAACCCACGCCGACCCCGTGAACGTAGGGGTTCTGAATCATGATCGGATCCCCTTCTGGTCGTACCCGTACGAGTGGAGCTTTTCGATGTTGCGCGAGGCGGCGCGTCTTCAACTCGACATTCTCCAAGCGGCGCTCGCAGACGGCTTGACATTGAAAGACTCCACCCCCTACAACATCCAGTTCCGGGGTATCAGGCCGGTGTTCATCGACATCGGCTCGTTCCGCCCATATTCCGACGGCGAACCCTGGCTGGGCTACGGCCAGTTCTGTCGTCAGTTCCTCTATCCGATCATGATCCAGGCCCACGCCGGCATCCCATTCCAGCCGTGGCTGCGGGGCTCGCTCGATGGGATCGACCCCGAACATGCCCGCCGGGTTCTCGGCGGACCTCGGCGGCTTCGGCCTGGAGTAACCGTCGACGTGGTGCTGCAGGCCCGTGCCACGCGGCGCACGGCCTCTGACCGTGACCTGCGAGGTGAACTCACTGCCGCCGGCTTCAAACCCGAGATGATCACGGCCAACGTGCGACGGCTCCGCCGTGTCATCGACCAGACCGAGTGGTCACCGTCGACTTCGACCTGGTCGGAATACGCCGCCTGCGGTCACGTTGGGAAGCAGCGCACCGCCAAAGCCGAGTTCGTTCAACGCGTGATCGGCGACCGTCGGCGCCGACTGATCTGGGATCTGGGTGCCAACGACGGGTACTTCTCACGACTGGTTGCGCCGATGGCCGATCTGGTGGTAGCGGCGGACGCCGACGATGTCGTCGTCGATCAACTGTTCCGCTCCCTACAGCAAGACGGACCGGGCAACATACTTCCGCTGGTCTTCGATCTCTCTGATCCATCCCCCGGACTGGGCTGGCGGGGAAGGGAGCGGCGCCGCTTCGAGGATCGCGCCCACCCTGACCTGGTTCTGCTGCTGGCAATCGTTCACCATCTGGTGATTGCCGGGAATCTGCCCATCGAAGAGATCATCGAATGGCTCGCCTCACTCCAGACCGAAGTCGTCTTCGAGTGGGTGCCTCCCGAGGATGCGATGGCGAGAAGACTGATGGTCTCAAAAAGGCCCGAAGAGATCCACCCTGACTACCGCGAGGGCACCTTCCGATCACTTCTCAAGGGCCGCTTCGAGGTCGCAAACGAGACGCGGATCGAAGGGCGGACACTGCTTCATCTCATCCCCCGCTGATGGTCAGGCCCTGGTTTCTGCGCTTCGCCACCCCAATGGTGCTGGCGGCTTTCGCTCTCACCTGGCCGGTGCTCGACATCCTTGGCAACAACGCCGAGTTTTTCATTGCCCGTGGCTCGGGCCGGGTCGAAATCGTCCTCGTGGCGGTGATCCTTGGGCTAGCGATTCCGGTGCTCGCCGGTCTACCCGGTCTCCTCGACGGCAGGGTTGGACGGGCCGTCTCGACGGTGTGGACCTGGTTCCTCGCCTCCATGCTGGCTCTGCTGGTACTCCGCCGTTTGGGCTCGGGGCCTGTCCTCACCGGGGTCGGGGCGATCGCCGGCGGGGCGTTGATCACTGCCGCCACGCCCCGTTTCGAGTGGGGCAGGAACCTGGTCCGCTACTTGAGTGCCGCCCCCGCGGTGATGTTCGCCTTTTTTCTGCTGGCCACTCCGGCCGGAGGCATCGTCACCGACCCGGGGGCGCCCCCGGCCGGGGCGATCCGGCCCGTCAACCCCGTACCCCTCGTCCTGATCATCTTTGACGAGTTTCCGCTGACCTCCCTCATCGATCGGATCGGCAATCTGCGGGCCGACCGATACCCCAACTTCGCCCGGCTGGCCGATGACGGCATCTGGTATCGCAACGCGGTGACTGTCCAGCAGCAAACCGAACACTCCGTCCCGGCCATCCTCACCGGGATCGATCCGGCCCAGTCGTTGGAGCCTTTTGCCGGCCACTACCCCGGGAGCCTCTTCACGGCACTGAGCGCCAGCCACCAGTTGTTTGTCGACGAGGCCATAACCCGCCTCTGCCCCGTCACGATCTGCGAAAACCTGATCGTCGATGCAGAGTCCGGGGCCTCTCGCCTGGTGAGCGACCTCGGCATCATCACCGGTCATGTGCTGCTTCCCCAATGGGCAACCGGGTCCCTACCGGAGGTGGATCACTCCTGGGGCGACTTTGGCGCGGCCACGGCCGACTTTGACCCCATCGCCTCGTTCAACCATGCACGCCGAGGCGATCCTCGTCGCTCGCTCGAATTGCTCGCAGACCGCATCCGGACCTTGCAGTCGGAGAAGCCACCGTTTTTCTTCACCCATGCCCTCCTCCCCCACAATCCCTGGCAGTTGCTGCCCACCGGTCAGCGGTACCCGCTCGACTCAGAAAGGATGCCGGGAAGTAGCAAGACGGGTTGGGGGGAGGATGAGTGGCTGGCATCCCAGGCTCTCCAGCGGCACCTCTTGCAGGTGGGTTATGTCGACCGAGCACTTGGCGATGTGTTGGCGGCGCTGGATGAGGCGGAGCTTTACGACCGGGCGATGATTGTCGTGGTTGCCGACCACGGCATCGCACTCAAGACCAATCTGGAACATTGGCGCCAAATCTCCGAGGAGACCATCGGCGAGATCGCCGCCGTGCCCCTGTTTGTGAAGCCTCCCTTGGGCAGCGATCCTGCCCTTGAGGATCGGATCGACGATCGTCGCAGTCTCACCATCGACATCGTTCCCACCATCGCCGAGGTGATGGGCTTCGATCCGCCCTGGACCACCGTCGGAGTCTCGTTACTCGGGCCACTCCCGGAACGGGACGAGTCGTTCACCACCGGGCCGGGCGGGTCGGTCACCTACGGTGTCGATGGAAGCCAGAAGCTGGTGGCCGCGGGCCACCAAGAAACCTGGTTTCCGAACGGCGATCCATACGAGTTGCTCCCTCCCGGCGCGGTCAACCTGGTCGGCACGTTTCTCGACAAGCTGACCTCCGACGAGACCCGCTATCGGTTTTCGATCGATCACCCCGACTGGTACTCAGATGTCGACCCCGATGGGGATCTGGTCCCGGCGCGGATCACCGGCGTGATCGCAGGGTTGGGCGACCAGGACATCCACCTGGCGGTAGCCGTCAACGGCGTCGTCGAGGCCGTGGTTCGTTCTTACCACGACCGTGGCGAAACCGGGTTTCAGGCGATGGTGCGACCGGCTGCATTCCAGAGAGGCGCCAATCTGATCGAGGTCGTGCCAGTCCCCGCCGGCTGAGGCGCTCAGTCGGTCTGGTATTTGAAGGAGACTTTTAGCCTTGTCCGGTAGGCGACGACCCGCCCTTCTTCGATTTGGACGTCCTGTTCGACTACCTCAGCGATTCTCAGGTCACGGAGAGTTTGGCTTGCCGTCGACACGGCATGGGCGGCCGCCTTCTCCCACGATTCCGAGCTCGAACCCACCAACTCAATGACCTTGTACGTGCTTTCGGCCACCGTCGCTCCTTCCTCGAGGTCCGCAGGGCGAATCTAGCTCTTGGAAGACGGATCCACCGGGCAGGGCCCTCTCAAAAAAACAACTGGCGTCGAGATAGACCGGCGATAGCCTGATGTCCTCGGAACCAAAGGGGAATAGGTGCCCGAATTTCCTGGAAAGCTGCGCATAGGTGCCAACCCGTTCGATCTGGTCGGCGCCGACATAGCCGTCGAGGAGGGATGCCTTGCCCTCATCGTCAGTGACAACGAAGTAGGCGAGTGGCCACTTGACGAGTTGGGCATCGAAGTTGCCGTCGACGGCTTTCACATAATCGTCGAGGGCGAGGAGTTCATCTTCACGACCGGAAACCCGGCCGCTTTCGCCCGGGCGCTGGGGATGGAATCCAACCGCCCCGGTTCGAAGAAGAAGCTGGCTAAGCGGTCAAAGCTGCCCAAAACGAATCGAAGGCGCTCCTCCCGACCGGCTCCGATCAAGCAGAGTCGGCCGGAAACCGACACGGTGGCATTTACCTCCGAACCGGTGGAGGTCGCCTTCGCCGTTCCGGCCACTGCAACTATTGCAAAGCCCCGCAAGCCGACGGCCGCGCCCGTGCGCACCAAGGCTGCCAAGCGGCCCCCGGCCGTCGAAAAACCGGCCAAAGCACCCAGGCCCCCTCGTCCCCGCACCAAGCTCGAGGCGTGGCTGGCCGAGATCGACTACTCCGACCGCAAGGTCAGACTGGTGCTGGCCGCCGGGGCGGTCTTTCTCTTGATGGCGATCTTTGTGAGGGGGGTGCTGATCGGCGTCCTGCTTCTCACCGGCATCGCCGGGCTGATCGTCGCCGGGGCTGCTGCTGTCGATCCGCTGCTGGCCACCCGTCTGCCTGACGACTGGCCACCGAGCCGGCTGGCCCTGACTGCGTTCATTGCTGCCGGTGTGGGAGCCGTCCTGGCCGCGTTCTAGGCCCGGCTCATCGAAGTCGAATCACCCGGCGCCCGAATCCCGACCGGCTAGGCAGTTCCCTGTCTAACGTTGGCTCATGGCGATGCTCAAGCGAAAGTCCGACAAGATCGACGTTCTTCGCCAGGTTCCCCTCTTCGCCGGCTTGTCCCGTAAGGAGCTAGGGGAAATCGCCCGCTTCGTCACCGAGGTGGAGATCGGCCCCCGCCAACATCTGGTTTACGAAGGGGAGACCGGCCGCGAGGCGATGGTGATCCTCGCCGGGAAGGCGACCGTGCGGAGAAGTGGACGCAAGATCGCCGAAATAGCGGCCGGAGACGTGGTGGGGGAGATGAGCCTGATCACGCACCTTCCTCGCAACGCCTCGGTCATCACCGACACCTTTGTCAACGCGTTGGTGATGGACAGCAAGGAATTCGCAGCCGTGATGGAGGACCACCCCCAAGTCTCGGTCAAAATCCTCCGCACCGTTTCCGAACGGCTGGTGAACGCGGTCGGCCACCACTAGCCCGGCGTTCCGGCCTTACTGCTCCCGTGAAGGTCAAGCCGATCTACCGCTGTGACTTGTCAATGGCCGTTCTCAGTATTGCCATGGCCGCGCCCTCCCAATTTTCCGACATTTCCACGTTGACCGCCCGACTCACCCTGCGGCCCACCTACACCATCAGCGACCGACCCCTTCCAGAGGCTCCGCCGGCCAAGGTGACCAGCGCCGCAACCTTCTCCGGCCAATCCGGCTCCTGGTTCACGTAAGGAACCGTGGCGAATCCGAGCAATGCCGCCGCTGCCCGCCGCCACAAATCCAACGGATCGCTCCCCGCCGAAAAAACCTCGAATAGCTGCTCTGCGTAGCCCCCGTGGTTCGTTGCCACCAGATGGGCCAGCAGACCTGCCAGCTCGTCGGCCCGGTGTCCATATCCGGCCGAGTCGAGATCGATCAGGCCAAGCTCACCCTTCTCATCCACCATGATCTGCCCGGCGTGCATGTCGCCATGAATCCCGGCGATCGGCTCCGTACCAATGAAACCCACCGACCTTTCGATGTCGTTCAGGAGGTCAGACAGGTCGGGTACAAGCAGACGCAACAGACGAGTTCTGTCGCCCAGGCGTTCAACCGGTGAAGTGACCCGGTGTTCAAAGGACGGGATCCGATTGAGCACAGCCAGGATCTCGTCACCTTCGGGGGGCTTTTGGCTGCCCATGGCAAGGACCTCCAACAGAGTTCGCCCGGGTAGCGGATCGAACAACACCAGGCCTTCTCCATTCGACCCGCGGATGGTCGGAACCCGAACGTGCCGCTCGAACAGTTGGTGCCTGGCGAGAAGCCCATCTGTCGAGCGCGGCAAGATCGCCTTGCCAAAGCAACGATCGGATCCCCAGGTCAACTCGACGATGGCCCTCCTCCCCGGGCGATAGGAACCAGCCACCGCGGCTATGTCCGCGTCGGCCGGTGGGGAAACTCCCAGGTGTTCCAATACCTCCAATCGGCGGAGCGGGTCGAATAGTGCCGCCAGACTGGGAAGCTCGGGATCGTGGGGGTACACCCACAGGGCGACCTGCTCGTGGCCGTCAGAGACGATGGTTGCAGCCGGAGGAAGACGGCCACCAGCCCGCGCGGCCAGTGTTCGAATCGACAGTTCTCCATCTGGGCCGAGCAGGATCGCCTCATAAACGACGACCAAAGATGCGCCAAGTCGGGGAACGACCTGGCGGGGTCGCATCTCCTCAACCATGTAAGGCAGGAGAGGCTGCTCGAATAGCTCGGCGGCCCGCGGGCCGAGCAGGGTCGGGGCTGCAGGCAAATCCTCCGAACCGATCAGACTCCCGGCCATCGGAGCCGGGAACTCCAACCGGTTCGGCTTTGGATCAGAATCCAGATCGGATCAATCGTCGTCGTCGGCCGGGCTGGCCGGGGATGCCGGCGAAGCTGGTGATGTTGGGCTGACGGGCGACACCGGGCTGACGGGCGACACCGGGCTGGCCGGCGAGGTTGGAGAAGCCGGCGAAACCGGACTGGTGGCGCCGGTTGTGCCAACAGGCGAGGTGGGACTCGCCGG
>JBQTHI010000130.1:0-5512 GCA_052390035.1 Actinomycetota bacterium
TGACCCCGCCAAAGATCCCGGCCGCGGCAAACAACGGGAAGAGTCGCTTGGCCTGGCGGGTGTCACAGCAGTCCGAAGCGGCGTTCCACATCACTGTGTAGGAAACGAGGATGGCCGCCTGGGCGCCCAGCCAGACAACGGCGTAGACGGCTGGAACGTCGAAGGAGACCGCAACTCTCTCGATCACCAGGAGTCCCGCCATCGCCGCCAGGGTCGGGGCCAGCCACCGACGGCTGCCGAGACGACCCAAACCGCCGGCGTAGACGAGCGTGGTCACCATCAGCACCGGCCCGGAGATGAGGATCATCACCGGGAGAGACTCGACGCCGAATCGTACGAAGAACAGCGTGTCGGCGGTGTTAGCAGCCAGACCCTGTCCGGCCTGGGTGACCGCAAATAGTGCGAAGATCCATGCCACCAGCGGGCCTTCCTCGGATCTGACCCCCATCAAATCGGATAGTCGGCGCACCGCCGGAGCGTAGGCTTGGCCAATGACTGACAGCCTCAACCAGCTGACGGAAGCAGGCCGAGCGGCGAGCAACCGTCACGATTGGAAGGAGGCCTACGAACTTCTGATCGAAGCCGACCGGACAGGTGACCTGTCGGGTGAGGGGCTCAAGCTCTTGGGGGAGGTCAGTTTCTGGAGTGGTCACGTCGAGGAGACGGTCAGTCATCTCGAGCGCGCCTACGGCGCCTACCTCAAGCAGGGCGATTCATCATCGGCGGCGATGATGGCCTACGAGCTGGCGCGGCAGTATGCCATGCGCCTGATCGGCCCGACCTCCGGTAGCTGGTTTGCCCAAGCGGAGCGGCTCGTCGCCGACGATCCGGATTCACCAGTCCATGGTTATCTCGAGTGTATGAAAGGTTTCATGGCTCTCACCATGCAGGGGGACGCTGAGCAGGCGATCACCCACATCGATCGGGCCCTCGAGATCGCTGCGCGTACTCGCGATCGAAACGTGTATGGGATGGGGCTGGAGATCAAAGGCTGGGCCTTGTCCATGCAGGGGAAGCTGACCGAAGCTCTGGCCATGATGGATGAGGCGATGGTCGCCGCGGTTGGTGGAGAAATGGATCCTGCTCCCACCGGCGAGGTCTATTGCAGCATGATCGGCATGTGTGCCAGTCGGGGCGATTACAAACGGTCGGCCGAGTGGTCGGACGCCACCCTCCGCTGGTGTGAACGTAATGCCATCTCCGGCTTTCCCGGTATCTGCCGGGTTCATCGGGCGGAGCTGCTGAGAATTCGAGGCGCCTGGCTCGATGCCGAACGAGAGGTTCGCCGGGCCATGGAGGAGCTGTTGAAGTTCAAGCTGCTGATGTCCGTAGGTGATGCTCATTATGAACTTGGAGAGATCCGCCTGCGTATGGGCGACTTCGCCTCGGCCGAGCAGGAGTTCGGCCTGGCCAACGAAATGGGTCGTGATCCGCAGCCTGGCCTGTCGTTGCTCCAGCTCAACCAAGACAAGATAGAGGCGGCAGTCGGGGGCCTGAAACGGCTGCTGGCGGCGAACCCGAAGGATCGGCTTTCGCGGGTCAAACCCCTGGCCACTGCGGTCAAGGCGTTTATTGCCTCCGGAGATGTCGACGCGGCCGAAGCCGCCGCCGAGGAGCTCGAGTCGATCGCCGAAGAAGTGGGCACGACTGCTTTCAAGGCCCATGCGGCTCAGGCTCGAGGGTCGGTGTTGCTGGCCCGGAACCAAGCCGAGCAGGCCATCGGACGCCTGCGGGCTGCTCTACGCGGCTGGCAGGAGGTAGAGGCGCCCTACGAGGCCGCGGAGGTGCGAGTGCTCGTTGCTAGGTCATACCAGGAACTGGGTGATGTGGAGGCGGCAGCGCTCGAGCTGCGTTCGGCGCGGGACGCTTTTGAGCGTTTGGGAGCGGCTTGGGCGGCGGAGCAGGCCGGGGGACTGTTGGGCGAGGTGAGTGGATTCGGGGCGACTTCAGAGAGAGTACGACGAGCCATGATGTTCACGGACATCGTTAAGTCGACCGATCTGGCGGGCGCCATCGGCGACGAGGCCTGGGAGCAACTCCTCAGCTGGCATGACCAGAAGCTGCGGTCCGTGTTCGCCAGCCACGGAGGGGAGGTGGTTCACCACACCGGCGATGGCTTCTTCGTCACCTATGCCGACGCGACTGCGGCGATGGCCGGTGCGGTGGCGGTGCAACGGGCCTTGGCCGACCATCGCCGGGAAACCGGATTTGCTTTGCCAGTCCGGATCGGGGTGCACGTGGCCGAGGCGACACGTCGGGGTGGGGACTTTGGAGGGGTAGGGGTGCACAAAGCAGCTCGGGTTGCCGCCCAAGCGGCCGGGTGGGAGATCATGGCTTCCGAGGAGGCACTGTCCGAGGCGGGTGGCAATTTCCCGATAGGGGAGTTTCGCGTTGTCGAGCTGAAAGGTATCCCCGAGCCGTCTCGCGTCGCCCCGGTCGAATGGCGGTCAGCCACCAAAGGTTGAGAGCCAGCCGTCCCTTCCGCGAGGGAGGGTGACTGCTGGCTCCACGAGCTCATATGGGTTCGAGCCAGGGTGAGCAGCTCTTCGACGCTCCTTCAAGATTGGTTGCAATTGCCCTTCCCTTAGACGAACATTCGTTCGATGTCAGGCGAGGCGACCATCCTCCATGCCGACCTCGACTCGTTCTACGCATCGGTCGAGCAGCGGGATGACCCTCGGCTCCGCGGAAGGCCGGTGATTGTCGGGTCGGGTGTGGTGCTGGCGGCCAGCTATGAGGCCAAGGCCTTCGGGGTGCGCACTCCGATGGGTGGGGCTCTGGCTCGGCGGCTCTGCCCGCAAGCAATCGTCGTCGAGCCGCGCATGTCCGCCTACACCGAGGCCAGCCGGGCCGTGTTCGACGTATTCGAAGACACCACTCCGCTAGTCGAAGGGATCTCGATCGACGAGGCGTTCCTTGATGTGGGTGGTTTGCGTCGGGTGTCCGGTACGCCCTATCAGATCGCGGTGCGCCTGCGCGAGGCGGTGCGCCAACGAGTCGGCCTACCCATCACAGTTGGAGTGGCGAGAACCAAGTTCCTGGCCAAGGTGGCCAGCCGGGTCGCCAAACCCGACGGGCTCTTGGTTGTTCCGCCCGACCGTGAAATGGCGTTCCTGCATCCGCTGCCCGTGCACCTGTTGTGGGGGGTGGGGCCGGTGACTGCCGGCAAGCTGCACGACGCCGGGATCTCGAGGGTCGGGGAGGTCGCTGAACTGCCGGAGCCGGCATTGATTTCGATGTTGGGGCTGGCGGCGGGACATCACCTACATGCCCTCTCGCACAACCGGGATCCTCGGCCGGTCCGGCTCGGGCGACGTCGTCGGTCGATCGGGTCGCAGCGCGCTCTCGGGCGTAGGCCCAAGAGTTGGGAAGACATCGACGCCTCACTGGTCGGCCTGGTCGATCGGGTCACCCGCCGGCTGCGAAAGGCCGATCGGGTGGGACGAACGGTCGTTTTGAGGCTGCGGTTCGACGACTTTTCCAGGGCGACCCGATCGGCGACCCTGCCCCAGGCCACCGCCCACACCGCCACGATCCTCGCAGCGGCTCGTCGGCTGCTTGTAGCCGAGGCAGGGGTGATCGCAAGAGACGGCCTGACCCTGGTCGGGGTCGCCATCGCCAATCTGGACAATGACGACGCTCTCCAGCTGACCTTGCCGTTCGAACGGCGTAGCGAGCTCCTCCTTGATGAGGCGGTTGACGAGATTCGGGAACGGTTCGGCTCGGGGGCGATCACCAGGGGAGTCCTCTTGGGGCGCGTTCCGGATGTTTCGATGCCCATGCTGCCCGACTGACCCTTCGATTAGCCCGGGACGAGGTTCCGAATGTGGTAGCGCCGACCGGGAGCCGATGGTCGATCTCTTCGACCTCGCAAGGGGCAACAGTGATGACTCGTGGACATCTCGCGGAACATTTGGCGCCTCACTACTTGTGGCTCGCGGGGTGCTCGTGGGGCGGGTCAAACCTCCACGACCTCTGCCGAACCAAGTGGGTGGCCCTTCCCGTTCACCACCACCTCGAGGCGGTGCTCTCCTGGGAAATGGGTGCGGGTGGTGTGTTGGGCCAAGGAGATGGACTTGCTCAATGGAGCCGATTCACCTGGACCCAGCTCGAGCTGAGCGACCTTGAAGACCTTGGGGCCGGCGGTGCCGTTGGCCTTGACGAAGTGAACCTTCAGATCCACGTTGTAAGTGGCCGGTTTCCGACCCCGGTTGGCGATCGAGAAGGCCACCTTCAGCTTCTCCCCGATTCGCACCACCGGGGGATCGACTGTGACCGTAGTCACTGCCACCCCGGAGGGGTCACCAAAGCCGAGCAGGGCCAGGGCGCCAGCCTCACCTCGCTTGACCGCCGAGCGGAGGGCATGCCGCACGAGCGCCACCCGCTCCGAGTCCGCCCCGTCGAGCCAGCGCCCGCACACCTCGACCAGCAGGACCGGGTGGTCTTTGCCGATGTCGTTGAGGTTATTGGCGACGCTGCGCCGGACCATGGTCGAGGGGTCGTCTTTCAGCAGCTCCAGCAGATCGATCACCGAGGTGGGGTCCTCCTGGAAGCGGCGCAGCCGAGGGGCCCAGGGGAGCCGGGGGCGGGTGCCTTCGGAGACCAGACGCCGCACGTGAGGGTTGGGGTCGGTGGCCCATTCCCGGAGCCGGGCCAGGGTCCGCTCCGGCTCGCTCTCTAGGAACACGCGGATGGAGTATTCACAGCTCATGCGCTGGGTGAGGACGCGTTGGACCGCCATCGCCGTCTCCCAGTGGCCCGCTCCCCACCGGGCCACGAAGAAGACGTGGGGCAGGTAGAGGAACAAAGCCATCCCCTGACCGATCAGCTCGTCGCCTTCGATCGGTGGGCCGAGTGAGGCGAGCAGGATCGGTGCCGCTTCCTCGAAGTCGGCGGGCAGATGATGGGCCATCACCTCGGCGATCCGATGGGCCCGGGGGGTAAGTTCGAGCTGCTCGTAGCCGGCCAGGGCCTCGACGAGGAACGCCTCGGGGTCGAAAGCCGGGTAGACGGGGGTGATCATCCTTGCGATCCGAACCGGGATGTCGGGGCCGAACGAGTCTTTGAGTGCGTCTGCCATCGCCCTGATTTCGCGTCTCCGCCCACCGCGTGGTGCGCCCCGCTGGGCGGGTAGACCGTCACACCGGGAGGTCAATGTCAACAGTCATGAGAGTGCGGGCGTGGGGCTCGAACCCACATTGGGTGAACCCACCAGATCCTAAGGCAGCCGAAGCTCGTTTCGTTTGATGCCCGCGGTTCGTTTATGCCTCGCGTTGCACTTGATATCTCCGGTGGCGTTAGCAATCGCGTTAGCCAGGTTGTGAGCATCAGGGCCCTTGGGACAGCGCGGGTAGGCGTCCCGTGGAGTGGTGCAGATCATTCAGGCCATTCTCCGAGCCTTCTAATGCACACGGATTGGCTTTCGTAAGCCCTGAAGGCCGGATAACTAGGCGTGTCGAACTGGCCGGCCCTATAACGAGCATCGCGTTTGCTAGCTTTGACACAATGCTCG
>JBQTHI010000131.1:0-16834 GCA_052390035.1 Actinomycetota bacterium
GACAGATGCAAGGTGCAGAACAACGTATCGATCTATCGGGGCGTCACCCTGGAAGGAGGAGTTTTCGTCGGTCCCAGTGCAGTGTTCACCAACGACCTAACCCCGCGGGCCAACAACGAAACCTGGACCCTGGTTCCTACCCTTGTGAAGAGGGGCACGACGATAGGAGCCAACGCCACGATTGTTTGCGGGGTCACCATTGGCCCCTGGTCGATGGTGGGGGCCGGAGCGGTCGTGGTCGCGGACGTCAACGCCTACGAGCTCGTGGCCGGTAATCCTGCTCGGCGTGTCGGCTGGGTTTGCGAATGCGGACAGGTGCTGCAACGTGGGTCGGCTTGGTTCTCGCCGACCCGGTGTGCCGCCTGCGGCCGGGCCGATCATCCCGCCATGGGTTAGGGCCATGGCACGGGCCTCTTGGTGGCGGGGATCGATGGTTGGTCAGTGGTCCAGCAGAACTGCCCGGCGAGTAGCTCGCAGAAGGCGAGCTGAAGATCGGGGTCGAGCTGTCATCCGTGAACATGGTTGCATCCAAGGTCCCGCACCACTTAGGGGACGATTGCTACTTGTTGATGGACCGTGTACACGTTGCGCCCCACTGTTTCGTCGGGAATCGAGCGACGATTGCTCCCAGACCAGCTCGGTGGCTCAGTAGCAGTCGGTGACATGGTCCGGATCGAAGCAAGGCCTTAGTCCATCAAACCTATGAACCGAGAATCGAAGGGTCAACCCAACTCAACGCGCGGAACCAACTTTTCAGCACCGGTACGGGGCGTGGGCTCGGTCGGAACGGGTGATGGCCAGGTAGGGATAGGACTTGTCGTCCCGCAACCGGACGTTGAAACGGGGTCGATGGGTCTTGATCAACGAGAACTCGAGCATGATGGCGGCCACATCCGAATCGGTGACGATCCACTCCACCGAATCGGCCGCCTCCACCATCGCCCGGGTCCGCTCCGGCAGCTCCCGGGCGAAATAATTGGAGACCCGCTTGCGAAGTGATAATGCCTTACCGACGTAAATCACCCTCCCCTGGGCGTCCTTGAACTGATAGGCGCCCTGGTGCATCGGGAATCTCGGCGGAAGGCGGGCGGATCACCAAAGGGAGGGTAGGTCGGGAGGCGGCCAAGCCAATCACGCCGGTCAACCGGGTTCCGATCTGGTTTCATCGGTCAAATGGACGAGTCTCAGGGTGTGGCGTGGCCCCGGGCCCTGCTGGCGCTGGGCGCCCGGGCCCGGGACGGAGTTGTCGCGGCTGCCCAGGTGCATCCGGTCCTAAGGCTGCTGCCGCTCGCGGTGGTCACGGCGGTCGTAGCCGTCCGGAACCGGCTGGGTCTCGACATCCTTCAGGAACACGCCGTCGCGCGCGCCGTATTGGAACGCGGCAACCCATATCTCCCCCTCAACCAGCTCGCCCCGGATTTATCCGCCTTCCCCTGGACGCTCCCCCGGCTGCCGGGAGCGCTCCTCCTGGGAGTACCTGCGGGGCTGGTCGACCACCGGTCGCTCATCGTGGTGATGACGGTGGCCAACGCCCTGATCGTGTTGTGGCTGGTCCCGTCTAGATATTGGATGTTCGCGCCGTTGTTGTTCGCGAGCCAGCCGCTGCTGGAATCGCTCCGCACCGGGAATACAGCGGTGTTGGCGGCGGCCCTAATCGTGGCCACATGGCGAGGCCGGTCGGGCGTCTGGCTCGGCCTGGCCGCCACCCTTCGACTCTTTCCGCTGGCATTTGTCCTGCCCCTTTGGATCGGAGGTCGCCGACGCAGCGCGGTCGAAGCAATATCTGTCTTCTTTTTGATTAACGGCGCGGGCCTACTCCACCCTTCGATAACCCTCGAGGGAACCGTTGACTCCCTACGCCAGGGCGGGCTCTTCCTCGCCGGACCCGCCAACGTCTCGATCGCCGGCCAGTTGGTCGATTTCGGACTGACCGAGGCCGGGGCCTACTGGCTATCGGGCCTCTTTGTCTTGGCAATCGTTGGATGGCTGGTGTGGCGACGGCCAGCTTGGGAGCAGGGCCTGGGGGTCACCGTACCCGGCGTTCTGCTGGCGCTGCCGGTGGCCTGGGCGCCGTACCTGACCATGGCCGCACCCGCTTTCTTGGCGGTGCCGGCAACCGTCTCGTTATGGTTCCTGCCCCGGCTCGGGATCGATAACTTCGTTTTGACTGTGTCGTTGGCCTGGGCGGCCGCGTCCGGGCTTCGACGCCAAATGAAGGATGGCCGGCCCGCCGGCTAGAGCCCCGGCAGAAAGGTGTCCTGGCATCTCGGCGGGCTTTGGGTGTCAATAGCCCGGAGGGGAAGAAACCGCCACCACCAGGGACCCGGGGCGACCAGCTCGGGTACATCCGCTGCTCGTGCCACCACGATCGTCTCCGTATCTCTTCTGAATGACAGCGCCACGTCGGGGTGACTGGCCAGATATTGGCGGAGTTGGGGGTAGGCGATCAGGTAACCCCGCTGGCGGTATAGGTCGAGACCGGGATCGGAGGTTTCCACGATTGCCACCGGATCGTCGTATCCCTGGCGGAGCGGGAAGGTGCGCGGGACAAGAAGATGGTTTGTATCTCCTTGTGCGGTCACAAGGTTGGCGTACATGTTGAACCCGTACGCGGTTTTGACCTCCGTGTAGGGGCTGAGGCCGTTGAGCACAGCCAACACGATCACGCCAGCTGTCGTCGGACGGAGCCGAGAGTCCAGCTTCGCTCCTGGAGCCCGCATTCCGATCAGCGATACCAGCCAGAGCAGGCTGGCCGGGATCCAAAGCAGGAAGGGGATGCTCTCCAGCGCCTCGAGGCTGACAGACGTGAGTGGCGAAACCGCCGCCACCACCAGCAGAACTGCGATTCCGACCCACAGCCCGGCGGCAAGCCGTCGGCGCTTCATCCTCCTCTCCCAAGCTGCCTCGATTGAACCCAATTCCTCCTCAGGGAGGAAGGCAGCGAAGAGAGGGGTGAGGACGGCGGTGAAGTCGTAGAAGTGCTGGCCGAGGTCGTAGGAGATGAGGACGTGGAAGCCGGTGCCGACGATCACACCGAGATATCGGGTCCTTCGGATGAGAAGTAGGGCCGGAACCGACATCTCGACCAACAACGTCGCCCAGATCGCCAGGGGCGCCAACCCAGCCGGAAAGGACGGCAACCCCCAGGACGTGAGCGACTGGTCGGCGTAGAAGACCGCACAGCTCACCGATGGATCGAAGAAGCCTGAATTGAGTTTGGCGAAGGCGGCAAATGAGTAGAAGACGATGAGGATCCAGCGGGCGACGGGGAGGAAGTGATCGGTTCGGCCCCGGCCGACCAGGATGGCGGCGGAAACCAACCCAGCCACCAGCCAGTGGTTGCCGGTGACCGGCATCTCCGATAGCAACGATCCAAGGGTCAGGCCCGCACCCAGGAGGAGCAACTGGCGCTCGGGATGCACCACGAGGACCGCTCCGACCAGTCCCACCCCCAGATTGAGCCAGCCGACCAGGCCCGGAAGGTCGGGTTGGCCCCAGTTGCCGACCACATGGGCGACGAGGGCCACCCCCCACAGCCGGAAAAAAAGCGTGGCCCCTTCGGTCATCGCCCCACCCAACGCACCCCGAGCAGCCGGGGGATGTGCTCCTGTCCGGCGTAGTCGGCGATTCGTTCCACCTGAGCGGGGCTGATCCCCCTCTCCTCCATCCGGACCAGCGCCCATCCCGCCCCAGCGGAGGCGTTCAGCAGGTCGGCCAAGGTCCGGTGGTAGAAGCGGACCTTGCGCCTCCCCGCCGGCTCATCAGAATGGCCCCGCCCGAAGTAGGTGCCGGGTCGCCACAGTGTCTCCCCGCCGGCATCCTCGATCGGGCCGGAGTGCGGAGCGGTCCAAATGGGGTGGTTGATGACCAGGGCCAGCACCCCTCCCGGTCTCATAGCTTGCGCCACCGCCGAGAAAAAGACTGCCTCATCCTCCAGGTGCTCCAGAACCAACCCGACCAGGGCGCCGTCGACCGAATGGGGGCGGAGCCAGCGCAGCTCGGGCAACGCCGCCTGCACTACCGGGCCGTGCTTGGCCGCTCGTCGTAACAGCTCCGAGTTGAGGTCGCAGCCCACCACCCGTCCGCCGGCCTCTCTGACCGCCGCCATCAGCCAGCCCTCCCCGCAGCCGAGGTCGAGGTAGAGCCGGCCCGGCTCGGGGGCGAGCAGGTCGAGCAACAGCGGCCCGATCTCCTCTTGATAGGCAGGGTCGATGACCAGCTCCCGCAACCACCACTGGCCCAAGCTGTCCCAGGTCACCCCCGGCACGCTAACGGCGGCTCTTACCGGGCCACCATCTTGCGGAACCAGGGGAGGGTCTTCTCCAATCCCTCCCGAAGGGAGATCTGCGGCTTCCAGTCGAGCAGCTCGAGGGCCCGAGTCGTGTCGGGGCGGCGGACAGTGGGGTCGTCGACTGGGCGGGGCAGGAACTCCACGCCTGGGTGGCTGCCCACAACCTCCTGGACCAACTCGGCGAGCTGGAGCATGGTCACCTCCTCTGGGTTGCCGAGGTTGACCGGCTCGGAGTGTTCGGCCAGCGCCAACCGGAGGATCCCGTCGACCAGGTCGTCGACGTAGCAGAGCGAGCGGGTCTGAGAACCGTCTCCATGCACCGGAAGCGGCTGATTTCGAAGTGCGGCGGTGAAGAAGGCGGGGATCGCCCGCCCGTCATGGGCCCTCATCCGAATCCCATATGTATTGAAGATGCGCACGATCCGCACCGGGAGGCCGTGCTGGCGGTGATAGGCGAGGGTGAGTGCCTCGGCGAAGCGTTTGGCCTCGTCGTACACCCCCCGGGGCCCGACCGGGTTGACGTTGCCCCAGTAGCTCTCCGGTTGGGGGTTGACCAGGGGATCACCGTACACCTCGGAGGTGGAGGCGAGGAAGAAGGTGGCCTCCTTGGCAAGGGCGAGGCCGAGGCCCTTGTGGGTGCCCAAGGCACCCACCTTGAGGGTGTGAATTGGCCAGCGCAGATAGTCGACCGGTGAGGCCGGGGAGGCAAAGTTGAACACGAAGTCGACCTCTCCCTGAACGTGGAGAAAGTCGGTTACGTCGTAGTCGAGGATCCGGAAGCCGTGGTGTCCGAAGAGATGCCCGACGTTCTCGGCATTGCCGGTGATCATGTTGTCGATGCAGGTCACCTGCGCACCTGAGTAGGTAAGCCAGGTGCAGATATGGGAACCGAGGAACCCGGCACCGCCCAGCACCACGACGTGCTTGCCCTCCAGTTCGGGGAAGGGGTTAAGACCAGGACGGCGGTTAGGGTCGAAAGTCATATAGAGCAGGGCTTCTCAGGGTAGATCGGCGGCGACCGCACCAACTTGATCAACAGTCGGTCGAGCATTCCCGATCAGACTGCGCAAGGCCGAGGTTACGAGGTCTCGAATGTCAGAAACGGCCGGAGTCCAAGCTAGATAGGACGCCAACATCACGAACGAAAACAACCCGATCTCCATGGTCGCGGCTATTGCTACATGAAGGCCAATGCCGGCTGTGATGGCAAACGGTCTCAACCTCGTGAACCACACTCCAATCCCAACAAGGAGCTCAATCACGAGTGTCGACCACCCCAGGAGTACGCCAACCGGCGAGCCGATTAGCCAATCCGGTAGCTGGAATCGCACCAAATCCAGATGATGGAACGCGTCCCATACAGCATCGCCGTTCAGCCATCGTTCTCCGCGCAGCTTGAGGATCACCGTTAGCAGGTAACCGAGCGAAATCTGGAGCTGCACGAATCGCAGGCTCCAGACCGAGACTCTTGGTGCAAACCATGACCATCCCTTTCGGGCGGCATCGACTGATAGGTAGGCACCGCTGGGACCAAGTGCGACGCCGAGCAGGAGGACGCTGCGGAGGATCGTATCTCCCGAGTTGAATGATCCGAAGTTGTATCGCTGGAGCAGCACCATCAACACGAACGCGAGCCAAGCCGACGACCGGGTCCACGCCCCAACGGTCAGAGCGCATGCAACCAACAACAGCAGCCATCCCATCGCGAGCGTGATGCCGTACGGAGCATCAGCCCAGGGGTGCCACCACCCTAGAAAGCCCTCGGATGAAAGTCGCAAGTGCCCGAGCCAGGTTCTGGCGACGTTGAGCCAATTCACCGTCCAAACGATGACGAGGACTCCAGTGCCAATCCGCAGGGCGGCAAGCGGAGTCGCCGACACCTCTTGGAAGAGGAAGCGATCTGTTCGCGAAATGAGCGACCGCGCCATCAATTGCCGTTGGCCTTGTATTCGAACACCAACTCGGAGACCGACAGGCGAGCAGGGCCTCCAGGTGGCTGGATCTGATGGCGCTCTAACCACAACCTGAGCCGAGTCACGTCCTCGAACGACTGAATGAGATAGCCACCAAGCTCGGCGAAGCCCTCGCCTCTGAGAGCGGCGTCCTCCAGCCATTTCAGGTGGCGATAAGAAAGCGGTCGATCGTTCGGGTCGAGTCGCCACAACGTCACTTGGCCACCTTCCTGTTCGATCTGAGCTCGTAGGACGAACCATTCGTCCCGGAAGCCTGCGGAGAACATGCTCCACTTGGTCTCCTGACCCAAGGCGTTGGCCACACCATGCCCAAATAGCTGCGGTGCGGGTGGTAGCCAGGGCGAGTTGACGATCAATACCGACACCAGACTCATGCCCAGAAACACAACTTTGGCAGAGCGAAGTGGGATCGGAGCTACGTGAGTCGGAGGACTGGGCATTATTTGTCGGCGTCGTACGAACGGGACTCTTCGGTTATCGACTCGAAGCCTGGACTCTTGATCGTGGGATTCGGGCCAAACTCGCAATCGGTCATCACAACGCCGAGGAGTCTCCCGACAACACTTCTCGCAAGAACTTCCCGGTGTAGCTCTCCGGTACCTCCGCCACATCCTCAGGTGTCCCCTCTGCCACTACTCGCCCCCCCGCTCCACCCCCTTCGGGGCCGAGATCGAGGACCCAGTCGGCCGATTTGACGACCTCAAGGTTGTGTTCGATAACTACCACCGTGTTGGCTTGGTCGACCAGGCGCTGCAGCACCTGGAGCAGATTCCTGATGTCCTCGAAATGGAGGCCGGTGGTGGGCTCGTCGAGGATGTAGAAGGTCCTTCCGGTGGAGCGTCGCCCCAGCTCGGAAGAGAGCTTGATGCGCTGTGCCTCCCCGCCCGAGAGGGTGGTCGCCGACTGGCCCAGGCGGATGTAGCCCAGCCCAACGTCAAAAAGGGTCTGGAGGACACGGACAATTTTCGGCTGGTTGGCGAACACCGAAAGGGCCTCCTCCACGGTCATGTCAAGCACCTCGGCGATCGAATGGCCCTTCCAGAGGATTTCGAGGGTCTCCCGGTTGTAGCGAGCTCCCCGGCATACCTCACAAGGCACATAGACGTCGGGGAGAAAGTGCATCTCGATGCGGATGGTGCCGTCTCCGGAGCAGTTGTCGCAGCGTCCCCCCTTGACGTTGAAGGAGAACCGGCCCGGCAGATAACCCCGGGCACGGGCCTCGGGGGTGGCGGCAAAGAGGGTGCGGATGTGGTCAAACATCTTGGTGTAAGTGGCCGGGTTGGAGCGGGGGGTCCGCCCGATCGGTGACTGGTCGATGTTGATCACCTTGTCGATTTGCTGGATCCCGTTGATGCGCTTGTGCCGTCCCGGGACCGCCCGCGACCGGTAGAGCTTTTGGTGGAGGCCTTCGGAGAGGATGTCCTGGACCAGAGTCGACTTTCCGGAGCCCGACACTCCGGTGACACAAGTGAAGATGGTGAGCGGGAAGTCGACGGTGAGGTCCCGCAGATTGTGCTCGACGGCGCCCACCACCGTTATCGACTTGCCGTTGCGGGGCCGGCGGATCAGAGGAGGCTCGATCCGCCGCCTCCCCGCCAGGTAGTCGCCGGTGACCGAATCGGGCTCGGCGATGATGTCGGCCATACTGCCCTGGGCGACGATCATCCCCCCGTGCTCCCCTGCCCCCGGGCCGATGTCAACGATGTGGTCGGCGGCCCGGATGGTGTCCTCGTCGTGCTCGACCACGATCAGGGTGTTGCCCATATCCCTCAGCCGGATCAGGGTCTCGATCAGCCGCTGGTTATCCCGCTGGTGGAGCCCGATCGAAGGCTCGTCCAGGATGTAGAGCACCCCCACCAGCCCGGACCCGATTTGGGTGGCGAGCCGGATCCGCTGCGCCTCCCCCCCGGCGAGGGTGGCGGCGGAGCGGGCCAGGGTGAGATAGTCGAGACCGACATCGACGAGGAACCGCAGCCGGGCCCGCACCTCTTTGAGGACCCGGACCGCGATCTGAGCCTCCCGTTCGGTCAGTGGGAGGTCGTCAAAGAAGACCATCACCTCACCCACCGACATGATCGAAACCTGGTGAATGTTGTAACCGCCGACAGTCACCGCCAGGACGGTGGGGTTGAGGCGCGCCCCTCCGCAGCCGTCGCAAGGCACCTCTCGCATGAACTCCTGGTACCACTCCCGGGCCGAGTCCGACTCGGCCCCCCCATGCCTCCGGGTGAGGAAGGGGATCGCCCCTTCGTATTCGGCCTGGTAGACCCTGGTCCTTCCGAACCTGTTGGAATAGGTGACCTTCACCTTCCGCCCGGGCAGACCGTAGAGAATGGTGTCCCGGATCCGTTTGGGGAGCCTGCCGAAGGAGGTGTCGGTAGAAAATCCAAGTTCGGACGCCAATCCTTCCAGCAGCCTCTTGTGGTAGTCGGCGGTGGCCGACGCCCAGGGGGCGATTGCTCCTTCCCGCACCGTGCGGTCGGGATCGGGGACGACCAACTCGGGATCGACCTGGAAGCGGGTGCCGATGCCTGAGCAGACTGTGCAGGCGCCATAGGGACTGTTGAAGGAGAAGTTGCGGGGTTGCAGTTCCTCGAAGGAGAACCCGTCGACCGGACAGGCTAGGTGCTGGGAGAAGGTGAGGGTGGGACCGTCGATCACCTCGATCTCGGCGACTCCCTCCGCCAGGCGGAGAGCGGTCTCCAGAGATTCGGTGAGCCGTTGCGACATCCCCTCCTTGCGGACGAGCCGGTCGACCACCACTTCGATGGTGTGCTGGAAGTAACGGTCGAGGCGGATGTCTTCGGTTAACTCCCGGAGGTCGCCATCGACCCGGGCGCGGGCAAAGCCCTGGGAGGCGAGATCCTTCAAAAGGGTTTCGTACTCCCCTTTCCGTCCACGTACCACCGGGGCGAGCACCTGGAATCGGGTCCCTTCCCCCAGCTCCAGCACCCGGTCGACGATTTGCTGTGGGGTCTGGCGGACCAGGGGGGTACCGTCATTGGGGCAGTGAGGGATCCCGATCCGGGCCCAGAGAAGCCGGAGATAGTCATGGATCTCGGTGACCGTCCCCACCGTCGATCGGGGGTTACGTGAGGCGGTTTTCTGGTCGATCGAAATGGCCGGCGAAAGACCTTCGATGAAGTCGACGTCGGGCTTGTCCATCTGCCCTAGGAACTGGCGGGCGTAAGCCGAGAGGGACTCGACGTACCGGCGTTGACCTTCGGCATAGATGGTGTCGAAGGCCAGCGACGACTTGCCCGACCCCGATAGTCCGGTGAAGACGATGAGGCGATCTCGGGGCAGCTCCAGGCTGATGTTCTTGAGGTTGTGCTCGCGGGCACCACGGATGACCAGGGAATCAGAGGACATGGCCTAACTACACGAGTGTAGGCAGCCTAGGCTAGTCGAACGCGTGTTCCCTGGACATCCCTTGATCGGCAGAGAGCTTCGGCTCAGCGACAAACAGGACGAACGGATAAGCGGTGAATATCGGCGCGATGGCGCGGGCAATGTCATAGGGTTCGAGCCAGACGTAGACCGTCAGCATGGTGGCGAGGAGCGCGAACGGAAGGGCTCCCCAAACCAGCAGCTGACGACTGCGGACAGCCCGCAGGGTGAAGGCGAGCGTTACCGCCACGAACGCCAGGATCAACACCAGATCCAAGAAGTCCCCCCCCCAAAAAGAGGCTGCTTGGACCAACCCTCGGAACGGATAGGCCCCCACTGGGCTGGAGCCATCGTCCGGCATCCATCCGAGCCGGAAACGGGTGTAGCCGCTCCAAACAGCAAAGGCCAAGCCGGGGACAACCAGCAGGGACCAGATAACCCGCCGATGTCGAATCCAAAACGCGGCGGCGATTCCCACCGCAAAGACCAGCATCACCTCCCGGGACAGAGCCGCTGCTGCAAGGAAGCCACCAGCCCACCCCGAGCGCTGGCGCTCCAGAGCCAGGATGGCAAGCACTCCGAACATGAGCGCCACGATGCCGGCACCGTCGACCACCATCTCGTAAATGAGTCCGACGTTCAACGTGAAAGCCAGCCCTAGCCACGGCGTGACTCCCAGGCCGGTGGCGAGCCGGGCGGTCGCCCAAGTGCCAATCCCAGAGGCGATCACATTGATCACGAAGAGGCCCCACATCACGGCCCACGGGCTTAGGAGCCCGAAGCCGGAGGCAAGGAGCGGGTAGGCCATCCGCTGAGCTCGATATACAGGTCGGTCGAGGAATGAGGCGTTCTCGTTTGGATGCAAGAGCCAAGGGTCGTTTCCTTGGATAAAGAAGAACTTGCCGTCGTGACCTTGGGCAGGCCGGGTCACGACCTCCCCGACCAGTTCCCGCGCGTAGGCGTTCTGGCGTGCCGAATCCTCGCCGAAGGCGGCCAAGGCCGATGGATCTGAATCGTGGGCGATCAGGAGACGAAGCCCTGTCGCCAGTGCAAACGTCAGGCCGACTAGGCCAACGAGAACTTCTTTTCTCATGGCTTCCGGACGATCGCCACCAGGCTCAGCCCCGGTAGGAACTCGATGCGCTCGAGAAGCCTCGCCACCGGAAGCAGCGAGGAGAAGAGCCTCGCCTGCCACCTGTGAATCGAAGGCCCACCCACCACCTTGTTGAACACCCATCCGAGGACCCCAAGCCGATTGAACTCGTATACGTCCTCAACCTCAAGGTGGGCGATCTCGATGAGTGTGGTCAGCTCGCTCCTTTCGAAGCGACGCCGATGACCGATCGCCCGGTCCACCTCCGAGAACAGCCATTGGTGGGCGGGCACGAGGAGCAATGCTCGCCCGCTCGCCCGCAAGATCTTCTCGAACCCTTCCAAGGCCCGGTCCGGAAGATCCAAGTGCTCGAGCACGTTGACGCACAGAACCGAGTCGAAGGATGCGGGTCCTAGCTTCTCGAAAAGGCCGGGATCTTGGAGGTCGCCCTCCATCACCTCGACGTTCTCGAGGTGTCCCCAACGCCGGTCGATCGCCTGGACGTAGAACGGGTCGATGTCCAACGCCACCAACCGCGGCTTGCCTAGGAGGTGACGGGTGAGGTTGCCGGTGCCTGCGCCCGCTTCGAGCACTGACTCACCCAAGTGTGGCTCAAACCGTTCGAGGGTCCACTTGCTCACCCTCCCAGTGACCGCCATGCTCTCGAGGGTCTCGTGACCGGAGCGGTGGCTGAAATTGGTGTCGAGGAAGCGATACTTGAGGAGCAGCCAGATCGCCTGCATCCCATCGCGCCAGCCGATGTTCTTTCCTTCCTCGTACCCGCGCCCGTGGTAGGAGATCGGCACCTCGTAGATTCGCGCTCCCCATTGGGCGAGGCGGGTCGTGATCTCGGGTTCGATGCCGAAGCGGTCGCTCTGCAGGCGAAGGCTCTTCAGCACATCGGCTCGGACCGCCTTGTAACAAGTCTCCATGTCGGTGAGGTTGAGGTCGTTGAGCATGTTGGTCAAGCCAGTCAGCATTCGGTTGCCCAACGAGTGCCAGAACAGCAGCACTCGCCGCTCGGGGCTGGCGGCGAAACGAGAGCCGAAGACCGCGTCGGCCCGCCCGTCGATGATCGGCTTGAGTAGCTTGGGAAATTCAGCCGGGTCGTACTCCAGGTCCGAGTCCTGGACCACCGCCACGTCGCCGGTCATGTGGTCGATGGCGGTCCGGATGGCGGCGCCCTTGCCCTGGTTGGTCCCGTGCCGATAGATCCTCACCTCAGGGTGAGAGGCGGCAAGAGCTTGCAGCTTCAACCATGACTGGTCCCGGGAGGCGTCATCAACGATGACCAGCTCCAGGTCGAGGTCGATGGGGGCGGCCAGCACTCTCTCCACGATCGTCTGGAGCGTCCTCTCTTCGTTGTAGACGGGCATGAGCACGCTCAGCCGAGTGAGTTGTTCCATGTCGCTTTCTCGTTCCAGAGGCGGCCAACAGGTTATTCGGCACGCCCGAGGCAGTCTTGACTCACTGTTCGAGGCCGACCCGGTAGAGCACAAACGGTTCGCCTACCGGGATTCGGCGCAGATCCAGCCCGTTCGGCGGGGACCCCTCGAGGAGTCGGGAAAACAGGGCATCCGGCCCGACCGGGCGGAGCGGGTCGTTCCGGCAGACCAGGATCAGCTCCACCCGGTGTTTGGCCAGCAGGCCGGCGATTTGGGCTGAATCGGAGGAGGCGAAGGCGGCGCCCGCGTCGAGGATCCCCGCGACGTTGCGGTGGTACGGATCGGCGACGATTCGAACCGGAAGGCGCCAGAGCAGCTCGGGTCCGGCGTCGATCCCGGCCAGGACGACCGGGCGGCGCCACTCGGGGCCCGGAATGACCTGCGCTAGATCCGGCACCACTCCATGGAGGTTGCAACCGGTCCCGAGCGGAGATGCCGGGGCTGGGCCCTCCAGCACTCGAGCCGCTCCCACCGGTACGGCGAAGCCTGCCACCGCGAATGCCATCAAGGCCACCCTCAACAGTGAGCGCGGGAGGGCACGGGTGACCCTCAGCCTGCTTAGAGTCCGGGCGGCCCACCAGGCAGTGGGTACCGCGGCGAGGGCTTCTGGGTAGATGACAAAGCGGATGTTGCGCCAAGCCAGGGCCGTGGTCACCACCAGCCACAAGACGATGAACACCCACGGCGCCAATGGGCGCCTCTCCGCCCTGGCAGCGCGGAGCGCCAGCCCGCCAAAGAAGAGACCGATGAGCGTCGATCCGATCAAAAACATAGAACTGGTCACTCGCTCTCCAGCCGCACTCCACAGGGGGGCCAGTTCGGCGACCCGGGTTAGCCAATAGCGCTCGAGCTCGGATGGCACCGTGACGAACGGTCCCGCCCAAAACCCAGGAAACAGAACGGTTAGCGAGGCAACTCCAAGGGAAACCAGGGCGAACACCAGCCCAATGCGACCGGATCGGGTCCGGAGATGAATCCCTGCCGCGGCCTCCCATAGGATCCAGAGGAGAACGGCTAGCCCGAGATGAACGATCGAGACCCGGTCGTATTCGACGGCTCCAAGGTCGGATGGGCCTCGCTCAACGAGGACAACAACCAAGAGCCCACCGAGTGTTGCTCTCCCCAGCCTTCTCCCTGCCGCCCTCCCTCGACCTGTGAGGACCCAGTTGACCGTCACCGCCGAAGCTCCAATCCCCAACGGCAGCAAGAATTCAGGGGAGACCCAGAGCCCGGCGGCCGCCACCAATCCGCCTGCTGCTCCCTTCGCCTCACTTTCGAGGATCCTCACCACACAGCCCGCAAGCAACACTGCGAGTACAAGGATCAGAAGGTGGTGGTCGGGCCGGGCCGCCGCCGCGTACGAGAGGATCCCCGATTGGATCGAGGTGGCCAAGCCGGCCAAATACCCAGCGGCCCTCCCCACCAGCGGCCTCGCCGCCCACGCGATCGCCCAACCGAGTCCGATGTGGGTCAGCGGGCCAACAACGACGGCCGCTGCATAGATCGCATCGCGCCAGCCGGCGAATGGCACCAATGGAGCGGCGAGCATGATCAACAGGAGGTCAAGCGCTCTCGTCCAGTGCATGGAGTGGCCGAACGGGGCGTTGGCTTGATGGACCCAGCCGTCGAACCACCCATTCTCGCGTGATACCAAGTCGAGCACTCGTACGGCCCGCATGTGGCCGTCGGTGTCGATCAGCTGCCGGTCGGAAAAATCGACGCTGGAGAGAGAGAAGACCGCGTGAGCGACCAGGATCCCCACAACCATGAGGATGGCGAGAGGCCGCGCATCAAGGCCGCCGTCGTCCGCCTGAGCTTCCCGCGGGGGGGCTTCAACGATGGTCACTGTTGAGGATGTCGGTAGGTTCGTCGGGTCCTTGAGCCACCGGCCAGTCCCCAAGGGCGCCGGTTACGACAATGATCAAGAGTGTCGGTTGCGCCCACCGACCTGACGGTAGCCTTTGTTCGCTCATGCTCCCGGCGGCACCCTGGCTCCCCCGCGCCTTCCGCATCACTATTTGGGCCGACTGGCTCGCCCTCGTGATCGGGATCATTCCGGCCGTCTACTCGACAGGAGGTTCGGCCGGCTCGCTGGTCGCTTCCGGGCTGGCGGGGCTCTGCGTTCTGCTGGCCGGTGCGCTGCCTCGTCACCGCCTCACCCAGCGCTTCGTAGCCGAGGGGTTTGTGCTGGTAAGTGCGCTACTGGCCACCGGGGCGGTCACTCTCACCGGTGTCCGCGACAGCCCATTCCTGCTGTTATCGCTGATCCCTCCCATCCAGGCCACCATCCTCCGGGGTCTCCGTTCCGGAGCGGCCACGGGGGCATTGACCGGAGCTCTCATCATCGCCGCCGAGCTTGGTCAGGACCAGCCGGCCGTCGTCCCCGCCATCGGCCTCGCCGTGATTTACCTGGTGGTGGTAGCCACCGTCACCCAGCTCGTCCGGATCCTCAACGACATCTCCTCGCGGGCCGCCGAGAGCGAGGCCCGATCGAGGGGAGCAGAGCAGAAGCTGGCAAATTTGGAACAAGCCCACGGCCTGCTCAGTCGCCTGGCTGAAATGCGGTTGGACGGGACCAGCCTGCCCGACATTGGTCGGGAGGCGCTCGAGGTGCTGGTCAGCCGATCTGAGATCGAGGGGGCGGTGGCGGTGCTCGAGCGGCCCAGCGGTCCGTTGATCGTCGCCCAGACGGGTGCGATCTCGCCAGGAGCAGGCGAGCACAGAGTGCCGCTGCGGGTCGGTCCCCAGGAGGTGGGCGGGGTGCGCCTGTTTCTCAGCCGGCAAGGGCCGCCCCCCGACGAGACAAGCCTGGAAACCACTCTTCGACCCCTCGCCCTCGCTTTTGCCAACTCGCTATTGCTCGAGGACATCGCTCGCCAAGCGGTCGAACGGGAGCGGGTTCGCTTAGCCCGGGATCTTCACGACGAGATCGGGCCCTCGATCGCTTCGCTCGGTCTCTCACTCGATGTCGCCCTGATGCAGCATCAGACCGAGCCGGCGCTAGCCGCCCACATGCAGGACCTTCGAGAAAATGTGGGAGTCCTGATCCGAGACATCAGAGCCACCGTCGCAGATCTGCGGGCCCAGCCGGCCGGCTCGCTGGGCGGCCGGCTCCAGGATGTGGTCCTTGGACTGGGAAGCGGACCCACCGTTCTGGTGGAGGTGGACGAACGGCGCCCGCCCCGCCCGGCCATTATGGGAGACCTGGTCGCCATCCTGGCCGAGGCGATCCGCAACGCCCACCGACATGCCAAAGCTACCTACGTGCGAGTGGGCGGTTGGACCGACTTCGATCGGGGAGAGGTCGGAGTAATTGACAATGGGACGGGCTTCGAGCCAAGCGAGGGGCACGAGGGGCACTACGGTTTGATCGGCATGAAGGAACGAGCCTCCAAGCTGGGCATCGATTTGGCCATCAGCACGGGAAACCTGGGAACATCGGTCACACTCCATTGGGGACAGAGATGATCCGAGTTGCTATCGCCGACGATCATCATTTGTTCTCCGAAGGTCTCGGTGATGCTCTTAACGCCCAACCAGACATGCGAGTGGTTGCCCTGACAGGGGATGGTGAAGAACTGCTGCAAAGGCTGCAGACCCAGCCGGCCGACGTGATCCTGGTCGATCTCGAGATGCCGGTCCTCGACGGCCTGCAGGTGCTTTCGAAGATCGCCGACCCATCCAGGGTCCTGGTGGTCTCGATGCATTCGGATCCCCAAACCGCCGACAAAGTGAAGCGGGCGGGAGCCGGAGGCTTTTTCTCAAAGGGGGTCAGCCTTGGCGATCTCGCCGCTGGGATCCGGGCCTTGGGCGCCGGCGTCCGACTGATCGACCTCGCTTCTGAGGAACTGCCAGTCGTCCTCGCTCGCCATGCCCGGCCAGTACTCGATGAGGGCGCCGCCTCACTGACTGATCGCGAGATCGAGATTCTGTCCTATTTGGCGAAAGGGATCTCGTCAACGGAGGAGTTGGCTGAGCAACTCTTCATCTCCCAGAAGACCGTGAAGAACCACTTGGCCTCGATCTTCTCAAAGCTGGCCGTTAGCGACCGAACTCAAGCTGCTATCGAGGCCATCCGGTTGGGCCTTACGAAGACAAAATAGGCTCCACCAACGGACGAGAGCCTGCCTATGGGCCAAACGACCCATCACCGCGTGACGCTGAGGCTGATACCTTGTCGGAGCAAGCGGTCCTGAATTAACACAAGGAGGTCAGAATGCTTGCTCTGTGGACCAAGGTCCTGGCGTGGACCAAAAGCGAGAAGGGCGCTTCCATGGTGGAGTACGCCCTGCTCGTTGTGCTAATCGCCATTATCGCCATCGTCGCCATCCGGCTTGCCGGTAACGAGGTTTCAGAGGCCTTCTCCAACATCGGAAGCAACCTCAACGCCACCACCGCCAACTAGCCAGTGCGAACGAGAATGAGAGAGGGCCTTAGTGGCCCTCTCTTCCTTTTTGCTTCAACTGCCTGTCAACTTTGCGCCGGCATCTGCCGATATCGCTTGTGCAAGCCGTCCGGAGTCGACCCAAGGAGGGAATATGCTTGCTTTGTGGACCAAGGTCCTGGCGTGGACCAAAAGCGAGAAGGGCGCTTCCATGGTGGAGTACGCCCTGCTCGTTGTGCTAATCGCCATTATCGCCAT
>JBQTHI010000132.1:0-5558 GCA_052390035.1 Actinomycetota bacterium
TCTTGCCTCTGCCGGCGAGATAAAGGTCCGCATCACCGCCAAGGCGGCAAGCACCACCGAGGCGGCGAAGCTGATCGCCCCGGTCGAAGAAGAGGTGAGGCGCCGACTACATCCCTCCGTGTTTGGAGCCGACAGTGCGACCATTGAAGTGGTCCTGGCTGACTCACTCTTGGGGCGAGGTTGGACCATCGGGACCGCAGAGTCGGCGACCGGTGGCCTGGTGGCGGCTCGCCTAAGTGAGGTAGCCGGTGCCTCGAGGTATTACCGGGGGTCGGTCGTGGCTTACGCCGGCGACCTCAAGTCGACACTGCTCGCGGTTGGTCATGGGACCCAGGGGTTGGTCAGCGAACCTGTCGCCCTGGCGATGGCGACGGGGGCCCGCTCCCTTCTCGAGGTAGATGTGGCGGTGGCCGTCACCGGCTCGGCGGGACCCGAGCCGCTGGAGCAACCGGTGGGGACGATGGTTTTCGCAGTCGTCACCCCCGACGGAGCAAGGGCCCGAACCACGAGATATCCCGGGGACCGGGAGCGAATCCGCACCTACGCCGCCACCACCGCTCTTCACCTGGTGCGTCTGGCGGTGACGGGCGAGTGGTGGGTGAACTGAAGCGCCTATTCCTGGCGGTGCCCGTGGCAGACGAAGTCAGGGCAATGCTTGCCAACCATCTTGGATCGCGTCCATTGCCCGGCCGGGCGGTTGTGCCCGACAACTGGCATCTGAGCGTGCGTTTTCTGGGCGGGACGGATCAACTGAGCGAGGAGAAGCTGGTGGCGGCCCTCGATCAAACCGATCTGGGCCGACCGTTCGATCTGGCCCTCGGCGAGATGGGGGCCTTTCCGAGGCCGGTGAAGGCAACGGTCTTGTGGTTGGCCGTTGCCCAAGGCATGGAGAAACTCTCGGCGCTCAACGAGACGGTCGAGGAGCTCGTTCGCCAGGTTGGGTTCAGCCCGGAAGAGCGACCGTTTGCGGCTCATCTGACTCTCAGCCGCATTCGCCCTGACCAGGATGTGCGGCCGGTGATCAACTCTTATGAGCCTCTGCCATTTCGATGGACGGCAACCCGGCTGGTCCTCTACCAGAGCCACCTGGGCAGGGGCGGAGCCGTCTACGAGGCGCTGGAAAGCTTCGACCTTGGCTGAATCGAGTCGAGAATCCTCGCGCCGAACGTCTGTTCGTGTATGCTGATCTGAGTCACAAGGGTGTTATTTGTCGGTGGGAGGCCGTAGATTCGATCTGACGCGACAGCCAAAAGGAATGTCTGAAAAGAAGGAGCGGGACGTGGAGCGGGACAAGGCACTCGATATGGCGGTTTCACAGATCCATCGCCAGTTCGGCAAGGGCTCGATCATGAAGATGGGCGATGTCGCCGATCGCAAGATCGAGGTGATCTCCACCGGTGCCCTCGCCCTCGACCTGGCACTTGGCGTCGGCGGGGTTCCCCGGGGCCGGGTGGTTGAGCTATACGGCAACGAAGCCTCCGGAAAGACCACTCTCGCCCTGCACATCGTGGCCGAGGCCCAGCGCAACGGCGGCATCGCCGCTTTCATCGATGCCGAACATGCCCTTGACCCCGGCTACGCCAAGGGCATCGGGGTCGACATCGACGAGTTGTTGATCTCCCAGCCCGACACCGGTGAGCAAGCCCTCGAGATTGCCGACATGCTGATCCGCTCCGGTGCCCTCGATGTGGTGGTGATCGATTCGGTGGCGGCATTGGTGCCGAAGGCCGAGATCGACGGTGAGATGGGCGACGCCCACGTCGGGCTGCAGGCCCGGCTGATGTCGCAGGCGCTGCGCAAGCTCACCGGCAGTCTCAGCCGGTCGCGGACCACCGCCATCTTCATCAACCAACTCCGGGAGAAAATAGGGGTGATGTTCGGCTGCTTGACGTACGGCACCAGAGTGACACTGGCCGATGGCAGTCAGGAGAAGATCGGCAAGATTGTCAACCAGCGGATGCCGGTCGAAGCCTTGTCGTATGACTTTGCCAGCGGCGAGGTCGTCCCCCGCAAGGTCATCAATTGGTTCGACAACGGACCCACGGACGAATTTCTCCAGATAACCGTGGCCAAACCCGGCGGGAACGGTAAAGCCCAGATCGGCGTCACCGCCAACCACAAGGTAATGACGCCATCCGGATGGAAAGAGGCAGGCGAACTGAAAGTAGGGGACCGCGTTCTCGAGACGACTTCGAGTTACCTATCTGAGTTTCAGTGGGAGGTGGTGCGCGGCTCGCTGTTGGGCGATGGTGCCCTATCGATGGCCAAGAATGGCTATTCGGCGAGGTTCAGGTGGGGACGCGGAGCCCGCCAGATCGAATACGCCGACTGGAAGGCGTCGCTCTTCGCCAATATCTCGATAAGCCGTTCCACCAACTCCCAGGGTGCGGTCTTCTATGAACTTCCCCCTTTGATCGAGTTGGCATCTTTACGCAAGGCGTTATATGTCGAAGGTAAGAAGGCGCCCAGCGACAATTTCCTGAAACAGTTGACGCCGCTATCCCTCGCCATCTGGTACCTGGACAATGCCAATTTCACGATCCGGTCGAAGGGCATGCAGGCCCGAACCCGGGGAGGCAGTGGCCGCGTCCAAATCCGCGTTGAGGAGATGACCCCCGAGACGAGAGAACGGCTCCAGGCATATCTATGTGATACGTGGGGAATCAATAGCCGGCTTTACACCGTTGGAAGTGCTGGCACGGCAGTGTTGGTCTTCGATCGCGCATCTACCGATCGGTTGCAAGAACTGATAGCACCCTATGTGCATCCATCAATGTCTTACAAGCTGTTGTCCCGCTTCCAGGGTCGTTTTGATGTGATACCCCGGTTTACAGCAATGCGTTATGAGCTTGATGCCTTCCCGATCGTTGATATTCACCAAAAGCCCCGGACCAGGTCGATGCATCGCTTTGATCTGGAAGTGGAAGGAAGCCACAACTACTTCGCCGACGGGGTGATGGTTCACAACTCACCTGAGACGACGCCCGGTGGCCGTGCACTCAAGTTCTATTCCACCATCCGTATGGAGGTTCGCCGGGTGGAGACCATCAAGGACGGGGCCGAAAGCGTCGGCAACAGGGTGCGCGTGAAGGTGACGAAGAACAAGGTTTCGCCGCCTTTCAGGCAGTGTGAATTCGACATTGTGTTTGGTGAAGGCATATCCCGAGAGGGAAGCCTGCTCGACGTGGCGGTCGACCAGGGAGTCGTCAAGAAGAGTGGGGCATGGTTCACCTTTGACGACGACCAGCTCGGACAAGGACGGGAGAACGCCAAACGTTTTCTCCGTGAAAATCCGGAGGTGGCGGTTCAGCTCCAGGCCAAGGTCTATGAGCTGGTCGGGATGGGCTCGACCAGGGTACGGCCGGCCGATCGGGAGTCGGTCGAGGCCGAAGAGTGACCGTTTCCCCGACATGTTGAGCCGGATCGTTGAGTTTCGCGCTCTGATCAGGGTTCAAGTGGAGTAGGATCCGAGATACACGCAAAAACCAATTCTGAAATTGTGAGTCGTTCTTACCTTCACCTCGATCGATCCAGAGGCCTCAACCGCCGCTGATCCGCTAGCCGCCAGGGCTGTTCTGAATTGATCGGGTTGATGGGGCAACCCGGATTGGCTTGTGTGCCGGGCCCGGATGCGGGGCCGGCACCGCCATAGGGGGAGAGCGATCCGCTGGAAGGTGATGGCATGGACGGCATCTGGATCGCAGTGATAACCATCGGGGTAGCGCTTGCCGGGGCGGTCGGATACCTATTGGCCAAGAACCGCAATGGCGCCGTACATCGCATCGACTTGACCGATGGCGACCCGGTTGCCACCGCTCGGCTCGAAGCCCAGCGGATACTGAGTAGAGCCGACGATGAGGGAAGGGCGATCGCCGAGGCCTACCGCCAGCGCGAGGCCGCCACTCTCGAACACCGCCACGTTGAAATCGAAGCCAGCGAAACCCGACTCGCACAACGAGAGCAGACGCTCGAGCAGCGCGCGGCCAACCTCTCCCAGCGCGAACAGCTTCTGGTGCAGCGGGAGTCCGATGTCACCGGCCGCCAGTTGGAACTCGATCAGCTCAAGGAGACGGCCCGTGCCGAGTTGGAGCGGATCTCCGGAGTCGATGGGAAAGCCGCCAAAGAGGAGTTGCTCGCCCAGGTCGAACACGACGGACGTCGCTCGGCGATGATCCTGGTGCGCGATCTCGAAGCGAAGGCCCGGGAGGAGGCCGATCGGCGGGCACGGCGCATCTTGGCCACCGCCATCCAGCGCCTATCGTCCGAAGTTGTCACCGAGACCACGGTGTCGGTGGTACCGCTTCCCTCCGATGACATGAAAGGCCGGATCATCGGACGGGAAGGTCGGAATATCCGCACTCTGGAATCGGTGACCGGGGTCAACCTGATCGTCGACGACACTCCGGAGTCGGTCTCGGTTGCATCGTTTGACCCTGTTCGCCGCGAGATCGCCCGGATCACCCTCGAGAAACTGGTGGCCGACGGCCGCATCCATCCCGCCTCGATCGAGGAGGCGTTCGAGAAGGCGAGGACCGAGGTCGAGCAATCGATTCGCGACGCCGGTGAGTGGGCCCTACTCGAGGTCGGGCTGTCGAAAATGCATCCCGAGTTGGTGGTGCTGCTCGGACGCCTCAAGTACCGGACCAGCTACGGCCAGAACGTCCTCAACCATCTGGTCGAGTCGGCGCATATCGGTTCGATGCTCGCCAGTGAACTGGGTATCGATCCCTCCGCGATCAAGCGGTCGGCGTTGCTGCACGACATCGGCAAGGCGGTGACCCATGAAGTGGAAGGTTCTCACGCCCTGATCGGAGCAGAGATTGCTCGCCGGTTTGGTGAAGATGCCGCCGTGGTGCACGGGATTGAAGCGCATCACAATGAGGTCGAGCCTCGCAGCCTGCTGGCGGTGCTGGTCCAGGCGGCCGATGCCGTCTCGGCAGCGCGGCCTGGTGCAAGGCGGGAGGCTCTCGAGTCGTATGTGCGACGCCTGGAAAAACTGGAGTCGCTCGCCCTGGAGTTCGCCGGTGTCAAGCAGGTGTTCGCCATGCAGGCTGGTCGCGAGGTCAGGGTCGTGGTCGATCCTGGGCAGGTCGACGATCTGGCAGCGGGCGACCTGGCACGAAAGATCGCCCGGAAGCTGGAGGAGGATCTCCAATATCCCGGCCAGATTCAAGTGACCGTGATCAGGGAGTTCCGAGCCGTCGATCATGCCCGCTGAAACCGGCCAACCAACTTGGCAGAATGTTGATGATGGCTGAAACGATCCTCCTAGCGGACCCGGTAAAACGGGGGCGTGTAGATCGTCGGCCCACCCGCCTTGGGCAGCGCTACTTCATCAGAACGTTTGGTTGCCAAATGAACGAACACGATTCCGAGCGGATCGCCGGCCTGCTGGTACAGGATGGAATGGTGGCGACCGACCAGCTCGAGACCGCCGACGTCCTCTTCGTCAACACCTGCACCATCCGAGCAGCGGCCGACAACCGCATGTACGGGAACCTTGGCCAACTCAAAGAGTGGAAAGCCTCTCGCCCCCACGCCCTGTTGGTGGTTGGCGG
>JBQTHI010000133.1:0-18973 GCA_052390035.1 Actinomycetota bacterium
CAGGGGGAGGGGTCACGGGCGGGCTCTGTGCAGGAAAACCCACCATATATCGGTGGGTTTTTCCTGCACAGACCCGGTGGGGCGCCCCGCGCCGTGCATCGAGGATCCGGAGCACCTTTTTGGTTCCCCGGACACCCCACCCGCCCTGGATCGCGACCAGATCCGCCACCTTGGACGGGGTCGTGAGATTGCGACGGCACGCACATTCGTATATCTGCTCTACAAGCGACGAAGGAAGGGACCACGCGACGTCGAGAATTACGCGTTCAACTGGTGTAACCGGGATTCCATCGACAACGACCGGTTCGATAGCACGCCGGGTACGGTGCACGATCACACCCTGCGGAATTGGCCTCTTTCCATAAGGCACCGTTAGCTCGAGCGGCGCCCGGGCGATGCCGTCAAGCTGCATCAGCGCGACGGCCGCTCGGTGCGAAGCCATGGCCTCCGGCCCGGCGGCGAGGGTGGCGGCCTTTAGTCGACCGGGCCAGTCCAGGGCAACCGGACCGGTGCGATACACGCCGGCATGTTCCTCGAACCACCGACCGGCGGCGACCCTTCGAGCGATCACTCGGTCTGATCCTCCCGCCAGAAGAACCTGCCGGCGGGTGAGGAGGCTGTAATTGGCGGCGGCGACGGGCAAGAGTGTTTCGTCGAGGCTGGGCATCTTCCGACCATGCCACCGACGGACCCCAATTCCTAGGGGGTCTGTTTCTGCGCACAGACCGGGTTGTGTCAGGAAACGTACCAAAACGGTGCGTTTCCCGACACAGACGTAAGGCGGGCGGTTAGACCCCAGCTCGGCGAAGTCCTTCGATCACTCGGGAGGGGGTCAGCGGAATCTGGTGGAACCAGACCCCGGTGGCGTCATGGAGGGCTGCGACCACCGCCGCCGCATACGGCACCAAGGGCATCTCGGCCATGCCCCGAACACCGAACGGGCCGCGGGGGTCGGGGACCTCGACCAGCACCGTCTTGATCATGCCCGGGATGTCGTCGATGCCCGGTATCAGGTAACCCGACAACCGTGGGTTGACAATCCGGGCGGCCTCCACTCGTAGGTCTTCGGTCAAGGCATAACCATGGGCCTGGACGATTGCCCCTTCCACCTGACCCTCGATAAGCATCGGATTGATCGCCCTTCCGACGTCATCGGCGCAGACCACCCGGTCGACCCGGATATGCCCAGTTTCGATGTCCACGGTCAGGTCGACCACCTCGGCAACATACCCATACGAGAAATTTGGTTGCCCGATGCCGGTCTCCGGATCGAGCGCCTCGGTGGGAGGGGGGACGAACCGGAACTCCCCACGTGCAGGTCGTTGGCCGTCGAGCCACCTCTTGCTGGCCTCCTCGGCCGCCCCCAAGATGGCGTTGCCCGCCATCCAGGTGAGGCGGGAGGCGGAGGCGGAGCCGGAGTCGCCTGTACGGGCGGTGTCGGAGTAGACGGTTTCCACCAGGTCGTAGTCGACGCCGATGGCGATGGCGGCCATTTGCCGCATCACGGTATGGGTGCCTTGTCCGACCTCGGCCCCGCCGTGATACAAGATCACCCGATCGATCTCCTCGTCGCCGTGCAGTTCGATGTAGGCCTCGCACCGTTCCGGAAACCCGAACGAGAACCCAACGTTCTTGTACCCACAGGCGAACCCGCGGCCCCTCCTGAGGGAGACAGCCTTGGCGGGGAGGGTGGAGATCGGCGCCAGGTCCTCCGAGTCGAAGGGCTCCCTGGCGGCCCCGGCGGCGTGCTCGATCACGTCGGCGAGGCTGACTCCGGGTGGCATTTCCGCCTGAGTTATTCCCAACGAGCCGTCACGGAGGACGTTGCGCAGTCGGAGTTCTACCGGATCCATACCCAGAGCCGCCGCCAGCTTGTTCATCTGAGTTTCCGCCACCATTGCCCCCTGCGGAGCGCCGAATCCACGGAACGCACCGCCGGGGACCGAGTTGGTATAGACGGCGATGTTGTCGATGCGGGCATTGGGGATCTCGTAGGGCCCACCCACACAAAGGTGCATGTTCCCCAACACCTTGCTGGTCGTGTAGTTGTATCCGCCGGCATCGAGGAACCCGTCGGCCTCAACCGCGACGATCTTTCCCGCCCTCGTGGCACCGAGCCGGGCCGTGATACGGCCCCGATGGCGCTTGTGGTGCCCGATGATGCTTTCCTCCCGTGACCATTGGCTGCGGATCGGACGCTTGATACCGGCCCGGGCAAGCTTCATCGCTGCGGTGGCGAGGACGATCTGCATCGACATGTCCTCCCGGCCGCCGAAGGCCCCTCCGATCGCCGGGTAGACGACGCGAATCCGCTCCGGTGCCAGATCTAGGGCGTGAGCAATCTGCTCTTGATCCTCATGGATCCACTGTCCGGCGATCTCGATCGTGATCCGATCGGCATCGTCGAAGTAGGCGATCGCTGCTTCCGGCTGGAGGTAGGCGTGCTCCTGCAGGGGTAGCTCATAGGTGCCTTCAACCACCACCTCAGCTTGTGACCACCCGGCCTCGACGTCTCCCTTCCGTATCCGTAGGTGGTAGTAGGCGTTGGTGGCCTTGCCGTTCTCGGGATGGAGCAGGACGGGCGAGGCCAGCGCCGAATCGACGTCGCCGAGCACCTCCAGCTCCTCCCAGTCCGTGCTGATGGCTTCGACCCCCGCCGCCGCCGCCGCCGCCGTTTCCGCCACCACTACGCAGAGGTGGTCTGCCTCCCACCGTGAGATGTCGCAAGCCACCTTGGAACGTCCGGTGTGCTCGACGCCTATCAAGACGGGTTGGTCGGCGAAGACCAGCCCGTATTCGTTGACGGGGATGTCGCTAGCCGTGATCACGTCTACCACGCCGGGCAGGGCCAACGCTTTGGAGACATCGAGTCGAAGCAATCGAGCGTGAGGCTGGTTGGTAAAGACCACCTTGGCGTGGAGGAAGTCGTTCCGTTGGAGGTCGGCGGGGAAAAGGGCCGCACCGGTCACCTTGCCGGGACCATCGACTCGGAGAACCGAAGTCACGATGGACCCCGCGCCGTGCTTTCGACCGCAGAAATGATCCGGTAGTAACCGGTGCAACGACACAGGTTTCCGGACATTGCTGTCTTGATCTCGGCTGTGGTTGGGTCGGGGTAGTCGTCGAGCAGCTTGGCCCCCGCCATTAGAAAACCGGGGATACAGAACCCACATTGAACCGCCCCTTGTTCAAGGAAGGCCTGTTGCAGAGGGTGAAGGTTAGGCCCATTAGCCAGGCCCTCGATGGTTGTGATCTCCGCCCGGGCGGCTCGCCCGGCCGGCACCAGGCACGACATCACCGCCACTCCGTCGAGATAGACCGTGCAAGCCCCGCACTCCCCTTCGGCGCAGCCTTCCTTGGTTCCGGTGAGCCCGGGGCCAGCATGATCTCGCAGCCAATCAAGCAACGTCATAGTGGAGGCGGCAGGGGCCTCCACCTGGACACCGTTGATGACGGCGGCGATCGGCGCATCCGGGTCAATGTCAAGCGAGGGGCTCGTGGCGGCCGTTGGCGTTCCCAAGGTGACGTGACGTAACGGCCAGCGCCGGTCATGTTCCCGGTTGGCCAGCACCGACAATGCCCGCTCGGTCAAAACCTCGAGCTCCCGGCGCCGGTAGTCGGCCGTGGCCCGTATGTCGTCGATCGGGCTGGGCAGTTCCGCCACCATTCGAGCGGCTTCGCCGATTGTCGCCCTATCGAGGGTTCGACCGACCAGAAAGCGCTCGGCGACAGGGGCCTGGATGATGGTGGGTGCCACGCTGCCTAGCGCAACGGCCGCCTCGATGACGCGGTCGCCGTCGAAATCGAGGACCAGCGCCAAGTGGATTACGGAGATGGCTTGGGCGCGTCGCAATCCGAGTTTGACGAAGACTGCGCGTTGGGTTGGGCGCATCCCGGTGACTCTCAACCCCGTGACCATCTCGGTTGGGCTCAGATCGACCCGACGCACCCCCGAGTGGAAATCGCCGAGGTCAACCCGGCGCCGTCCTTCGATCGAGGCGATCTCCACCGTTGTCCCGAGAGCCCGCAGTGGGGTGATGGTGTCGTTCGCCGGCGATGCCGTCACCACATTCCCAACCACCGTGGCGCGGTTACGGATCTGAGGTGAGGCCACCTCCAAAGATGCCTGTGCGAGCGGAAGCGCCCGCTCCCTGATGAGGGGCGACATCACCACGTCTCGATGGGTGGTCGTGGCGCCGATCAGCAAGTCATTGCCATCGGTCGATATGGTGTTGAGGCCTTCGGTCCGACTCAGGTCGATGAGAGTCGTGACTCCCGGGCGCTGCCCACGGGTCAGCTCCAGCAGCAGGTCGGTTCCGCCGGCAATCAGCCGCCCTGTCAGGGCGTGATCGGCGATCATCTCCAGCGCCTCGACCATGGTGGTCGGGCTCAGATAACGATCGATCTGCAGTCGGTGCTGTTGAACCGGATGGATCACCGCGTTCGCGTCCGCCCGTTGTAGATCAGGCCGCCGCCTGCCGCATATTCGCGGAGGAGAGTGGTCGCTTCCATCCTCTTGACGTCGCGGATCACCTCGATCCCACGCTGATTGAGGCAACTCACCCAATCGGCGGGCTTGTCACCCTCCTCGAATCCGATGGCGGATGCATCTTCGTCCCTGGCGCCGCACACCAACCGCTGAACCCCCGACCATGGCACGGCTCCGAGGCACATGGCACAGGGTTCGGTGGATGCGAACATTTCGGTTGGCTCGACTCCCAGGTCGAAATTGCCGACGATCTGCCCGGCGATCCCGATCGCGACCAACTCGGCATGGGCACCGGCGAAATGAAGAGGGGCCACCAGGTTGACTCCCGGAGCTACCAGGGCACCGCCTGCGCTGAAAATGGCCGCACCAAAGGGCCCCCCAGTGGCGTGATCGAGGTTTCCCCGAACCAGGGCGAGCGTGAGATCCATGCGGTCTTCAACCGTTGGGAAGATCTGCCCGGTTGCGCATAAGCCGGCGACCCATAGGGGCAGTTCGATGGCCACACCCGGGAAAGCAGTCATCGTGCCGACTCGTCGTATATGTCGGGCCGGGTATCCCGGTAGAAGGCCCGGTACGCATTTGCCGGCTTCTTTTCGACCATCGACTCTTTGTCACCGGTCCATTCCGACTGGACGAGTACGGCGCGGATGACGGTCATGGCCGAGGTTGCTCCTTGGACGCCGAGTGTAGGCAGCGGCCTCAGCTGGCCCGAGCGTATTGAGACCGCCCGGTGAAAAGGACCACGACGTGATCGTCGGGTCCGATCTGGGCGCGGGTCGAAGCGTCTAGCAGGGCCGCCACTCCGGCGCTGCCGGTCGGGTCGACCTCGATGCCGGTTTCGGCGCGGGCGAGGTGGTTGGCGTGCTCGATCAGGGCTTCACTGACCACGATCGCTCTCCCACCAGATCTCAGCATGGCCTCCATCACCGGTAGCCAGTCATAGGTGAGATCGTCGAGAATGCCGGTGGCGATTGAGCTGCCCACTTCCTCCCAAGGCCACATGTAGCTTGCTGGCGCGGCCCGGGCCAAATCCATCACTCCCGCCGACCAGTCCGAGCCGTCGGGCTGCCGAGCATTCCTGAGAAGCCCCCATGCGCGGTTGAGGGGAGCGACAGCATCGGTTTGAACGGTATCGAGAACTGGGCTTGCCTCCAGCCACTGCTCGTTGATCCCATCGTTGATACCCTGCCATGTCGCCGCTGCCAGGGCACCACCACCAACCTGGACAACAAGGCGAATCACGCCTGTTACACGGGCAAGCGCCAGCTGCTCGGCGAGTTCCCATCCGATGGTGCGACCGCCATCAAGGGCCGTCGGGGTGACGGTGCTCTGCACGGAGAAGGGGACTGCACCGGACCCAACAGCCTCTTTCAGCCGAAGGAATGTGGGGTCACCGATTTCTCCCGCCCGGCGTTCACAGATCTCGACCACCGCCTCCAGGTCTTCAAGGGCGTCAACGATGACCGGATCTGCCCATGTCGGAACAAAAACTCGCACCCGTCGGACGGCCGCCCGGGCCACCACGGCTGCTGCCAGCGCAGCATTGCCACAGGAGGCGATCGCCAGCTCGCCCTCCTCGTCGCCACTCTGGATTGCCAGGTGGAGAAGCACCCCGAACAGGTGTCGGGCTTTGTGCGAGGCTCCCACGTTGGCGGTGTCGTCTTTCACCCACAACCGCCCTGCCCCCAACCCCACGGCCGCCCCCAACCGGTCGTGACGGGTAAGCGGGGTCACCGTGAAACCATGCCCGTCGATCTCCGCGATGGCGTTGTCGAGACGCTCGACCAGGGCGACAAAGCCGGAGTCGGACCATCCCCGGCCGATCGCCGACCGGTACGAATCGAGCAGCCAGCGGTACCGGATAAAGGGATTGGCAGCGACGGCTTCAGTAACGGACACCGGTGCGCTCGTTGAAGTCGGTGATCATGGCGTCCCAGGTTTCGAGGTAGGGACGAAGCCGGCGCCACCATTGCTGGTCCCGCCTCGCCTCAAAGTCGGTTCCCGATATTCCCTGTTGTTCGACCCATGTGTAGTAACCGAGGTTGAATACCCGACGGCGGCCAACGTCACCCAACTCGAGGAAGTCACCGGTCTCGCCCGCGGCCAGGAATCGCTCGATCGCTGCTTCCGCGTGGGAGCTGGTGTAACCGCCTGGGTGGTCCCGGCGGGTGATCCGATCCACCTCGGATCGGTACATGTCGGCCCCGTCGGTGGCCACGGTGATGATTACGTCATTGCCGCCAAGGTGATGATGGCGGGCGGTCCGTATCGCCGCCAGCACGTTGCAGATCGAGGAGAGGCCAAGGTGGGAGAGCTCGGCGATCATCGCCGGATCGAGACCGCGGGCAGAAAGCGCCTCCCTCCCGACCCGGGTGTTGAAGACCAGCTACAGCGCGTCGGTGGCTCGATCGGTAATGGCGACGGCATCATCGGTGTTGCCGACGTTATGGATGAGGGGGATGTGTTTGTCCCCGATGCCCTGGATGTTGTGTTCTCCATAGCCGTTGTAGAGCATCGTCGGGCACTCGAAGGCTTCGGCCGCCACGATCCTTGATCCGTATCTCTCCTTCAGATAGTCACCGGCCCCCAGAGTGCCTGCGGACCCGGAAGCGGCGACGAATGCCGTCAAGCGCCCACCGTTGTTGGCCTCGACGATTCGCTCGAGGGCGGCGCCGGTTGCCTGGTAGTGCACCAGATGATTGCCTAGCTCGGCGAATTGATTCAGGATGACGTTGGCAGGATCCTTCCGAAGCTCGTTGCAGACGTCGTAGATCTCCTTGACATTGGATTCGGTTCCCGGGGTGCGGATCAGGTCTTGGGGGTCGTCGGTCCAGGCCTCGAGCCATTCGAAACGCTCCCGGCTCATGCCTTCGGGCAGCACCGCCGCCCCCCGACAGCCCATTAGCCGGCTGATGGCCACCCCGCCGCGGGCGTAGTTACCGGTCGATGGCCAGATCGCCCGATCTCGGGTGGGGTCGAAGGCGCCGCACACCACCCGGGGAACGAGGCAGGCATAGGCGGCAAGCACCTTGTGGGCGCCCACCATCGGGAAGCGGTCACCCAGCGCCACCAGAATCGGGGATTCGACTCCGGTGAGTTCGCCCGGCAGCACGATATGGCCGGGAATGTCAACCTGGCCCACCCGCGCCGAGTCGTTGTACCAGTGGACCCGAAACAGGTTGGCCGGGTGTGGGTCGTCGGGGCCGACCCGTGAGAGCCCGTTAGGGAGGACCCCCGGATACGCCAGCTCGGCGAAGGTGGGAAGGCGGATCTGCCGCTGCTGGAATCGTCTGACGGTGCGTTCCAGTGCCGCCCGGTCGACAGTTTCGGCGTACAACCCGAGGTGCGGCGCAGACACTTGACCCACCGGCCGAGTGTACGGGGGGTTGCTATCGCCCACGCCTAGAAGGATGGGTGTTTCCATATACTCGCCGCCGATCGCGATGCGCGTTTTATTCGCCGACACTTTCGAACAGTCCGGGCTCGACGCCCTCAGCTCGCCGGCTTTCGAACTCGACTACCGACCGCAGTTGCAGGCCGCCGAGTTGGCCGGCGAATTGCATGGAGCCGACATCCTGGTGGTGCGGTCAACGCGGGTCGAGGCCAAGGTGTTCGAGGCGGGGGGGCCGCTGGGGCTGGTGGTCAGGGCCGGGGCAGGCACCAACACCATCGACGTCAAGGCGGCGGCGCGGAGGGGTGTCTTCGTCGCCAATGTCCCAGGAAAAAATGCGGTGGCGGTAGCAGAGCTCACCGTCGGTCTGATCATCGCCTTGGACCGTCACATCCCCGACAACGTCTTAGATGCCCGCGGCGGGCGATGGAACAAGAGGCTTTACTCAGAGGCAGAGGGTCTGATGGGCAAGACCCTGGCCATCATCGGCCTCGGCCAAATCGGGTTGGCGGTGGCCGAGCGGGCCCGCGGGTTCGGGATGAGGATCACGGTTGTGGACAGGGACAGGTCCCAGGCGACGATCGCACGCATGAAGGAGCTGGGCATCGAAACGGTGCGGGATCTTGAGACCCTGCTGGGAGGGGCCGACATAGTCACGCTTCACCTACCGGCATCGTCATCAAATAAGGGGCTGGTCGACGCCGGGTTTCTGGCGATGGTCCGGCCCGGAGCCTTCATTATCAATACCAGTAGAGGGGATGTGGTCGACGAGGCAGCGCTGCTGGCGGCGATCGACGATAAAGGCCTCCGAGTAGGGATCGACGTATTCGCCGATGAGCCCGCCGGCGGATCGGGCGAGTTCGACTCCAAGCTGGCGCGACATCCGAAGGTGTACACGACCCATCACATCGGGGCCTCCACCGCCCAGGCCCAGGAGGCGATCGCGGCTGAGGTAGTGGCGTTGATCAAGGACTATCAAATGGGCATCGCCCGCAATGTCGTCAATCTCGACTCGCACCCACCGGTCGGCTCGATTCTGGCCATCCGCCACTACGACCGGGTGGGGGTGTTGTCGGCGGTGCTGGCCACGTTGCGAGTGGCGGGGCTAAACGTGCAGGAAATGCAGAATCGGGTTTTCGCCGGGGCGGGGGCAGCCGTCGCCACGATTCACGTGGACGGCCCGGTTGGCGCTTCGTCCCGTGATCAACTCTCGGCGCACCCCGACATCATCCATGTGGCGGTTCGACCGGCCCTGCCGTGACACGCTGGCTGATCCCGGTCGCCGCCGGTCTCATCAAGCCCGAGTCGGCGACCGAGGTGGTGAGCCCTGCCTACGATTTGCTTACTCCGATCGAGAGGGCGAGCCATGCCCACGCCCACCGGCGGAGTTTCCTAAACGGCACCCCGTCAGAAGGCGATGATCCCGAACTAGACCAGGCCGGACGAAGAACCGCCGCCATCACCTATTTACGGAAGGAGATGGCGGCAGGCACTTGGGAGTTTCTGCCCGCCGCGGTTTATGTTCTGCGGATTGACAGCGGCGGCCACAGCCAGACCGGCGTGGTGGGCGATTCACCGATCGACACCTACCCGGGCATTGTCCACCCGCACGAACACACCAGACCCGATCGCGTCGCCGACCTCGCCGATTACCTGGAGACTGTGGGCTACGGCTCATCTCCGGTCGGGCTCACATATCGCCGGTCGTCATCAATCGATGCCATTGTTGATGAAGTCAGTTCCGGTCGGCCGCAGCTCGACTTCACTTTGGTCGACGGTGACCGGCAACGGGTGTGGAGGATTGCCGATCCTGACACGACCGAGAGCCTGACCGCCGCCTTTGCCGCCGTCGACAGCGCCTACATCATCGACGGTCATCATCGAGTGGCAGCCACCCTCCAGCGCGGAGCCCACCCGCGGACAATGGCGGGACGTTTTCTCGCCATCGCTTTTCCTGATGATGACCTGATCGTGTATCCGTTCCACCGATGGCTGTCGAAGTCGGACACAGCGGGCCGGCTGATCTCCTGTGCTCGACCCGTTCCAGGGAGACCGGTCGGAGGCACCGGACCGGAAACCTCGCCGGGCAAGGCGATCATGGTTACCAGCACCGGCGCCTGGGAACTAGATCTCGGGACCGAAGTCGACGAAGAGGATGTCTCCGCTCTGGCCAGAGTCGTTCTGCGGCCGGAGTTCGGCATCGAAGACGAGCGCACCGATCCGAACGTGGTCTTCATACCCGGCTATCCGGATTCGGCCGCCCTGCGCCGGCGGGTCGCAGAGCGGGGCGGGATTGGATTCCTGCTTCATCCCTCGTCGGTGGCGGCCGTTGTGGCAGTTTCGGATCGGGGTGGGGTGATGCCTCCCAAAGCCACTTACTTTGCCCCCAAGCCTCGGTCCGGGGTTTTTCTGGTGAAACGCTGAGCGGATGGTTCGTAGACTGTTGATCGATGACGCGCCAGCTCACGGTGGCGGCCGCCCAGATGGGCCCGGTAGCCAAGGACGAACCGCGGGAGAACGTCGTCGACCGGCTGCTGGCCCTCGCCCATGAGGCCCACCTCCGCCGCGCCGAACTGGTCGTTTTCCCCGAGCTGGCGCTGACCACCTTCTTTCCCCGTTGGTTCATCGAAGACGAATCCGAGATCAACGCCTGGTTCGAACCGGAGATGCCAGGCCCGGCTACCAAACCCTTGTTTGACGAGGCGCGGCGTCTCCAGATCGGATTCTCACTTGGGTACGCCGAGCTGGCGACGGACGACGAAGGCGTGGCCCATCGCTATAACACGCAGCTACTGGTCGAACGCGACGGCAGTGTGGTCGGAAAATATCGCAAGGTTCACATACCTGGCCACGAGCTCAACGAGCCTTGGCGCCCGTTCCAGCACGCCGAACGTCACTACTTCGAACCGGGCGAAGAGTTTCCGGTGTGGCGAGCATTCGGCGGAATCGTGGGCATGGCAATCTGCAACGACCGCCGATGGCCGGAGACCTACCGGGTGATGGGCCTCCAGGGGGCGGAGTTGATGTTGATCGGGTACAACACTCCGCTCTACTACGCCCCGGATCCGCAACAGAACGCCCTGCAGGCCTTTCACAATCACCTGGTTATGCAGGCGGGGGCGTATCAGAACGGCGCCTACGTGATCGGGGTGGCCAAAGGTGGCCTCGAAGAAGGTGTCGACTCGCTCGCGCAAACCGTGATCGTCGCACCTTCCGGGCAGATCATGGCCCAGGCCATCACCACCGGAGACGAAGTAGTGGTCGCGAAGATCGACCTTGACTATTGCCGTTTCTACAAGGAAACGCTGTTCGATTTCGGCCGCTACCGGATCCCGGCGGCCTATCGGCTCATTACCGAAAGGCGCGGCTCGGTTCCTCCACCGATGGGCCAGTTATGACCACGGTCGCTTCTTCGGTGACGTTCTTCCTCAACGGGAGCGAGGTGCGCGCCGCGGTCGATCATCCCCATCTGTTGGCGGCCTTGCGCGAGGAGCTTTTGGTGACGTCCCCCAAGGATGGATGCTCTCCTTCGGGCCAGTGTGGTTGCTGCACGGTGCTGGTCGATGGCAAGGCCACCGTCTCCTGCCTGATGTCGATGGACAAGGTAGCGGGGAAGGTGGTTACCACCCTCGAGGGTTTTGATCCAGGAGAACGCGACCGTTTGGCCCGGGCGTTCGCAGCCACCGGGGCCTTGCAGTGCGGGTTTTGCACGCCCGGGATCGTGGTCCGCGCCAAAGCGCTGATTGATCAGAAAGGTGCGGACCTCGATCGGCCGACCATTGCCGGCCGTTTGGGTGCTCACCTGTGTCGCTGCACCGGATATGTGAAGATCTTGGAGGCGGTTGAGCTGTTGGCGTCCGGCGCTCCGATTCCCGACCCGCCGCCCCTGGGAGGGGTTGGCAAGGAGGGGGTCAAATATGAGGCAGCCAAGCTGGCCCTGGGCGATCGGGCTTTCATCGATGACCTCTCCATCTACGGCATGTTGCACGCAGTTCTGCGTCTGGCCGACCACGCCCGTGCCGAGGTGATGGCCATCAACCCGGTGCGGGCGATGGCCCTGCCTGGTGTGGTGGCGGTGCTGACCGCCGCCGACGTCCCCGGTGAGCTCCGGGTTGGGCTGATTCACAAAGACTGGCCGGTCTTCATCCCGGTCGGTGGCCGTACCTCCTACACGGGAGACGTGATAGCGATGGTCGTTGCCGAGGACGTCCGCACCGCCCGCAGGGCTGCCGATCTGATCGAGGTCGAGTACCAGGCATTGGCGCCGGTGGTGGATCCGGTTGCCGCCATCGACTCCGGCGAGGATGCGGTGTGGGGCTTGAAAGGGAACGTGTTGTCCACTTCCCGGTATTCGCGAGGCGACGCCGACGCCTCACTTGCCACCAGTGCTCACGTCATCCACGAGGTTTTCCAAACCCAGCGAGTGGAGCACGCTTTTCTGGAGCCGGAGTCGACCCTGGCGATCCCCACCGGGGAGGGGACGATCCTGGTCTATTCGGGTGGGCAGGGGATCTGGGACGATCGCGACCAGATCGCGGCCGTGCTCGGAGTGGAGAAATCGGCGGTGACCGTCGAGTTGGTGTCGAACGGCGGCGCCTTCGGGGGCAAGGAAGATCTCTCTAATCAGACGCAGACAGCCCTGGCCGCTTTTCTTCTCGACCGGCCTGTCAAGTGCACCCTGACCCGCGAACAATCGATGCATATGCACCCCAAGCGTCATCCAATCCGGATTGAGATGTGGGCGGGCTGTGACGCCGAGGGGCGGCTCACCGCAGTTAAAGCCCGCATGGTCGGAGATTCGGGTCCGTATGCATCGGTTGGCATGAAGGTGCTGGAGAGAGCTGCCGGGCACGCCACCGGTCCCTATTCGGTACCAGTGGTCGATGTGGAGGCCGTGGCGGTGCGGACCAACAACTCAGTGGCCGGGGCCTTCCGCGGGTTCGGGGCCAACCAGGCGCAGTTCGCCATGGAGGGCGCCATCGACCGGCTGGCAGAGAAGGTGGGCATCGATGGCTGGGAGATGCGCCGTCGCAACGTCGTGAGGCCGGGTGCCATATGGGGACCGGGCCAGCTCATGGATGCTGGATGTGATGGGGCATTGATGTGCCTTGAGGCGATAAAGCCCCATTACGACCGGGCCCGGGCTGCAGGCAAGGCGGTCGGTCTCGGGCTCGGTTTGAAGAATTCAGGACTCGGCAACGGCTTCAAAGAATGGGCCAGGGCGGTGGTTCGTTTTGAGAGCGACGGCAGCGTCGAGGTTCGTCACTGCTGGACCGAGATGGGCCAGGGAATCCACACCGTGGCGGTTCAGATAGCGGTGGAGGAGCTGGGCGTAGAACCCGATCGAGTCAAGGTCGTCGTTGATACCACCCGGGAACTGGGAACCGGCCAGACCACCGGTTCGCGGGGCACGCTGATGGGGGCGGGCGCCGTGGCGGACGCCTGCCGCCAGGCGAAAGAGGACGGCTGTCGAGTGGGCGTTGACTATCCCGGCGAATACCGGGTGGATTGGACCAACTCACTGTCGGAGGGACTGGAGAATCCCGTCATTCACTCCACATTCGGATACGCGGCCCAACTGGTGGTTGCCGATCGAGCCTCAGGCCGGATGGAAGAAGTCATCGCCGCCCACGACGTCGGACGGGCCGTGAACCCCATGTTGTGCGAAGGCCAAATCGAAGGATCTGTTCACATGGGGTTGGGTTACGCGTTGTCCGAGGACTTTCCGTGCGATGATGAGGGCCGTCCCACCAATCTGACCCTGCGGTCGCTCGACATCATCAGGCCCAAGGACATGCCTCCCGTTACCGTCATCCTCATCGAGTCGCCTCAGCCCAACTCGCCCTACGGGATCAAAGGAGTGGGCGAGATCGGGCTGGTCCCTACCGCCGGGGCGGTGGCGGCGGCCTACCACGACCTTGATGGCCGGTGGCGCCACCGGTTGCCGATCGACAAGCACCAGCCCTTGGAGCTGACCGGCCATTGACCCCGGCCCAAAGAACCCTGCGACCAGCCGGGTGTTAGCCTGCCGCACCGTCGTCCGGAGACGCCCACACAGTGAGTTACACGCAAGGGTGGCCATTTAAGAGCACGAGTGGTTCGGCTCATCCGAAAGATCGCAAGCTGGCTATCGCCCAGCGGGCCGAATTGCTGGCCGAGGTCGACCTTTTTTCCGGGCTGAGCAAAACCAAGCTGAACGAGATTGCCAGGGTCACCACCACCCATTCCTGGCCGGCCGGCACCACCATCGTCTCGGAGGGAAGCCGGGCCGAGTTCTGTGGTGTGATCATCTCCGGCGAAGCCCAGGTGTTGAAGGGCCAACGGGCCCTTCGATCGCTCAAATCCGGCGAACTGTTCGGGGAGACGGCCTTGCTCTCTCCGGGGCCCCGCACCGCCACCATCGAGGCAGTGACCGAGGTGGTCACCCTCCAACTCAGCCGGCCACACTTCGTCGAGGTGGCAACTTCCGACCCCCGCATTCTGCTCCGTATGCTGGCGACCATGGCCGAGCGGCTCCGTGCGACCGACGAGTCGCTAGCCAACTAGCCGCTGGGTTGGGGTTGCGTTGGAAGCAGGGATTACCACCACCACCCCTGGTCTGGTTTGCGCGCACCACCACTTGTATTCCACGCTTGCCAGGGGGATGCCGGCTCCCCAAAACAAGCCGACCGACTTCCAATCAATTCTCGAGCAGGTGTGGTGGCGGCTTGATGTTGCCCTCGATCTCGAGATCTTGGAATGGTCGGCAAAACTCGCCGCCCTCGAGGCCCTCGAGAGCGGCACCACTGCCATCATCGATCATCACGAGAGCCCCAACGCCATTGAGGGTTCGCTCACCGTTCTCGCCCAGGCAGTCGCCGAGGTGGGCGTCCGACTGGTGGCTGCCTACGGGGTTACCGACCGGCACGGCCTTGATGGCGCCCGCCGCGGCCTCGAAGAGAATCGGCGTTTCCTAGAGGGGGGTGGGAGAGGAATGGTTGGTGTGCATGCCGCCTTCACCTGCTCCCAGGACACGCTCGAGCAGGCCACCCGGTTGGCTGAAGAGTTCGGAGTGGGAGTCCATATCCATGTCTGCGAGGGGCCCGGTGACATTGAGGCCCCCGGCCGGCTCGGACACCTTTCTCGATCGAACTGGCTTCTGGCGCATTGCGTGCACCTCGCCACCGATCATCATCTGTCCGGGGCCATCGTTCACAACCCGGCCTCCAATCTCCACAACGGGGTCGGGTATGCCGACCCTCGCCGGTTCACCAACCCGGTGGCGCTCGGCACCGATGGGATCGGCAGCTCCATGCTCGATACGTTTCGGCTCGCCTTTCTCATGCATCGCTCGGTGGACGTCGGTGCAACTCCCGATACCGCCTGGGCATGGCTCGCCGGCGGGTGGGATCTCGTGCCCGAGGCAAGGGACGATCGGGTCACCTGGTCGTGGGGGTCGATGAAGCCATCTGATGTGGCCTACACGCCTCAGGTACGACCGCTGCAGGTTGAGATCGCCGGAGACGTCGTTTGGCAGGAGGGCATCCCCACCAGGGTCGACAATGAGGAGATCCGGGCCAAGGCGGCTGAACAGGCCCGTCGGCTTCATTCGAAGCTTTAAGTCAACAAGCTTGCGCACGGGCTGTCTTACAACCTCGTCTCGCCTCCATGAGGTGATGGCTTCCGCAGACGCCATGGATGAGAACCCCGCCGCTGCCTTCCTAGTGGCCGGCTGCCCTTTTTTGACCTTGCTTACGGCGCGGTTCTATAATTCCGGGCCGTGGTCTTTGACCTCATCCCCCTCTCCTGAGGGGCTTCTTGGCGGATCAAAAGGTGTGATCCCCGCCGGGAGCTAACCGGAGGAGCGGGTCACCCAACCCAAGGGTCGGCGTCGGGACGTTCGCGTCCATGCGCCGGCTGCGCGCGTAAGCAGCAGGAGCAGTATGCCCACAATCGAGCAGCTTGTCCGCGAGGGCAGGCAGCCAAAAGAAAAGAAGGTGAAGACGGCGGCTCTCGCCGGCGCCCCCCAGCGAAGGGGGGTCTGCACCCGCGTGTACACAGTCACTCCGAAGAAACCCAACTCGGCGCTACGCAAGGTGTGCCGGGTCCGCCTGTCCCATGGGGTCGAGGTGACGGCCTATATCCCAGGTGAGGGACACAACCTCCAGGAGCACTCGATCGTCCTGGTACGAGGCGGTCGGGTCCGTGACCTTCCAGGGGTCAGGTACAAGGTCATTCGGGGCACGCTCGATGCCGCCGGGGTCAAAAGCCGCAAGCAGGCGCGATCCCGCTACGGAGCCAAGAGGGAGAAATAGATGAGAAGGGCTCCTGCCCAGAAGCGGCGCATTGATCCGGACCCGGTGTTCCGCAACGTCCTCGTCAGCCAGCTCATCAACAAGGTGCTGTGGAAGGGCAAGAAGGACGTGGCCCGGAACATCGTCTACGACGCCCTCGAGGTGATCGAACGGCGGGCCGGGCAGGACCCGGTAATGGTGCTCAAGAAGGCAGTCGACAACATCCGGCCCCAGATCGAGGTTCGATCCCGCCGGGTGGGCGGATCGTCCTACCAGGTACCGATCGAAGTCTCCCCGCGGCGGGCCCTCTCACTAGCTCTCCGCTGGCTCGTGGGCTTCGCCCGGCGTCGCAAGGAGCACACCATGGGCGAGCGCCTCGCCTACGAGGTTCTTGATGCCGCCAACAACACCGGGGCGGCGGTCAAAAGGAAAGAAGACATTCACAAGATGGCGGAATCGAACAAGGCCTTCGCCCACTACCGCTGGTAACGGCGAACCGACAACGAAATAGCGACCGGAAGTACAGACAGATGAGCAACGAAAAGAGCGCGCTCTCGCAGCTGCGTCAGGTGCCGTTGGGCCGAACCCGAAATATCGGCATCATGGCTCACATCGACGCGGGCAAGACGACTCTGACCGAGCGCATCCTCTATTACACCGGGCGCAATTACAAGATCGGTGAGGTCCATGAAGGCGCCGCCACCATGGACTGGATGGAGCAGGAACAGGAGCGGGGTATCACCATCACCTCCGCCGCTACTACCTGCATATGGCACGACCACCACATCAACATCATCGACACCCCGGGCCACGTCGACTTCACAGTCGAGGTGGAACGGAGCTTGAGGGTTCTCGACGGGGCGGTGGCCGTCTTCGACGGGGTCGCCGGGGTGGAACCTCAATCCGAGACCGTCTGGCGCCAGGCAGACCGCTACCAGGTCCCGCGCATCTGTTTCATCAACAAGCTCGACCGCACCGGGGCTGACTTCTACGCCGATGTGCACTCGATCATCGATCGCCTCGGAGCTAACCCCTTGGTGCTGCAGATTCCGATCGGCAAGGAGAGCGACTTTGTCGGCGTGATCGATCTGATCGAGATGAAGGCCCACATCTGGAAGGGTGATGACGGCAAAGTTTGGGACACCACCGACATCTCCCCCGACTTGCTCGGCAAAGCCAACGAGTGGCGGGGCAAAATGCTCGAAACCGCCGCCGAGGCCGACGAGAAGCTGCTCGAAAAGTACCTCGAAGATTTGGAAATCACCCCCGACGAGATCCGCTTGGCGGTCCGGGCCGGAACCATTCAGCAGATCTTCGTCCCGGTGTTGTGTGGCTCGGCCTTCCGCAACAAGGGAGTCCAGCCCCTCCTCGACGCCATCATTGCTTACCTTCCCAGCCCCGCCGACCTGCCGGCGACCGAGGGCTTCAAGCCGGGGAACGAGGAGGTGACCTTGGAGCGAGGGGTCTCAGACAGCGAACCTTTCAGCGCCCTGGCGTTCAAGATCATGAGCGACCCCCATGTCGGCAAGCTGACCTACTTCCGGGTTTACTCGGGGACGGCTGCCAAGGGCGACGCCCTTCTCAACGTCACCACCGGGAGACGTGAGCGGCTGGGGAGAATCCTGCGGATGCACGCCAACCACCGTGAAGACATCGAACATGTCTTTACCGGGGACATCGTCGCCGCCGTTGGTCTCAAGAACACGACTACCGGCGACACCCTCACCAGCGAGTCGAACCCGATCCAGCTCGAATCGATGCAGTTCCCCGCCCCGGTCATACAGGTGGCCATTGAGCCAAAGACGAAGTCCGACGAAGAGCGACTGTCGGAGTCGCTCCACCGCCTGTCGGAAGAAGATCCGACTTTTCTGGTCCGAACCGACGAGGAGACCGGACAGACGATCATCGCCGGAATGGGTGAGTTGCACCTCGAAATCCTGGTGGATCGCCTGTTGCGGGAGTTCCGGGTCGTCGCCAACGTTGGTCGGCCGCAGGTTGCCTACCGGGAGACGATCAAGGGGTCGGTCAAGAAGGTCGAGGGCAAATATGTTCGCCAGTCTGGTGGCAAGGGCCAATACGGGCACGTCTACATCGATCTCGAGCCAACCGGTCCCGGAGGAGGCTACGAGTTCATCGACCAGATCAGTGGTGGTCGTATCCCCCGCGAATACATCCCGGCGGTTGACGAGGGGATCGAACAGGCGCTGGAGAACGGGATCCTGGCGGGCTACCCGCTGGTCGATGTACGCGCCATCCTGGTCGACGGGTCATATCACGATGTCGATTCATCGGAAATGGCGTTCAAAATCGCCGGTTCGATGGCAGTCCAAGAGGCCGCCAAACGAGCCGGTATCAAGCTGCTCGAACCGGTGATGGACGTTGAGGTAACAACGCCGGAGGAGTACATGGGATCGGTCGTTGGTGATCTCTCGGCCCGGCGAGGTCGGGTCGGCGAGATGGGAACCAGGGGTAGCGCCCGCACCGTGAGGTCCCAGGTGCCTTTGGCCGAGATGTTCGGTTATGCCACCGATCTACGGTCCCTGACCCAGGGTCGGGCGAGTTACAGCATGCAGTTTCACTCCTATCAGGACATGCCGCAGAGCATCGCCGAAGAGGTGGTGGCGGCCCGGAGGGGCTCCTAGTGAACACCGCCGTCGCACGACGCAATACGCAACACAACGGAAGGGATTGAGGCCATGGGTAAGGCGAAGTTTGAGCGTTCGAAGCCGCATGTGAATGTGGGGACGATGGGTCACATTGATCATGGGAAGACGACGTTGACGGCGGCGATAACCAAGGTGTTGGCGGAGCGGGTGCCGG
>JBQTHI010000134.1:0-3558 GCA_052390035.1 Actinomycetota bacterium
ACAAGTTGTGGCGATCCCTTCAGCGCCCGGGCGATCGCCACCCGATGGATCTAACCCACCGATAGATGGATGGGCACAAAGTCGGCTCGTTGCGACAAACCGACTCGGGCGAGGGCCTCTTCTGCTCGCTCCTTCCGGCCAGGAACCGGCTGATGACGATAGACCTCGGCCAGCATGACGTTTTCGAGGACCGACCGATGTGGCAGCAGATGGAACGACTGGAAGACAAACCCGATGTAGGCGCTACGCAGCCCGGATCGTTCGGCGTCGCCCAAGCTGGCGACGTCGATCCCTTCGAAGAGGTAAGAACCGGATGTGGGCAGGTCAAGGCACCCGAGGATGTTGAGAAGGGTCGACTTGCCGGACCCCGAACGTCCCACCACCGCCACCCACTCGCCGGGTTCGACGCGAAGGTTGACGTCGACGAGGGCGTCGACGGGCGGGTCGGCGCCGTAGCGCCGCCCCAGTCCCTCGACCTGGACGAGCGGGATTGATGCCAAGTTGCTTAGCCGCCGGCGACCGGAATTGCTTCTTCGAATCCGATCAGTACCAGATCACCGGCCTTGAGAGTTCCTTGGGTGGTCGGTGTGACCTGAACAAAGCCGTCGGCCGACAGACCCGGCTCGACCTTGACGACCTGAAGCACGCCGTTCTTCTGGAGTTGCACCTGCGAAGACCCGTCGGCCGCCAGGAAGAGGGCGTTGAGCGGAACCACCAGGACGTTGGTGCCGGTCGACTCAACAGGCACAGTCAACCGCACGGATGCACCTACCAGGGTGGGAGGCGCATCGTCGACAGTCGTCTCGAAGTAGATGTGGAACCCGTCCACACCATTGGTACCGGGAACCTCGGCGACCCTGGTGACCTTGCCCTTGGCCTCGATCCCGAGGTCGGCTTCGTCGATGAGCACGTCCATGCCGACCACGACGAGCGAAGCCACCTCGAGTGGCAGCGAGCCGTCTACCAGAACCACGCTGTCGGTCACGGTCATGATCGGACCGGTTAACTGCTCGCTGCGAGCCACCGCCACCTCGGCTACCCGAACCGGTGCGCTGAGCAAGAACATCATCTCGTCGGCGGGCACCTGAATCCCGGCGCGCCTGCGAACAAGGTCGAGGTCCTCGGCGATGAGGCTGATAAGCGCCCGGCGCTGGTTGATGGTCTGGCCACTCAAGGACAATGCGGACTGTGCCGCCCGCATGGCGGCATCAGCGGATTGGAGGTCGGCCGACGAGGTGGCCGAGCCGAGAGTGGAGTCCGCAATGAGTTTCTCGCCGGCCAGCTTGACGGCAGCGACATTGGCCTGGGCGGTCGACACCCCTGTCTGGGCGGCTGCCAGCTCGGCCTGGGCGGCGGCGACCTCGGCGGGGGTGGCGCCGACCAAAGGTGGTTGTCGTAACAGAGAGTCGAGGGTTGCCTGAGCCGCGGCGAACTGCCCGCTGGCAGCTTTGTTGGCGGCATCGGCCTCGGCCCGCGCCGCAGCCTCGGCCCCCGCTCCCCGCTGCAGGGCAGCATTGGCAACTGCGCTCGCCGATCGGGCCGATGCCAGAGCTTGCTCGGAGGAGGTCATGGTCTCCTGGGTAGTGAGCAGGTCGATGCGGGCGACAACGAGTTCTTTCTCCAGCGCTCGAATAGCCGCCAGCTGACCCTCGGTCGTCGAGAACGGGGTAAACCCGGCCGCCTCGTACCAGGCTGCAACCGCCGCCTCGGTTTCATCGGCATAGATTCCGTCGATCTGACCCTCATAGAACCCGAGCCGGTTGAGGGATTCTTGAAGTTGTCGGACATCCTCCCCGACTAAACCCGGTCCGAGGTCGCGATACACGGGTTGTTCGCCGGTGAGGAGAAACAGCGGTCGACCGGAGGCCGTAGCGATCACGTCGCCTTCCTTGAGCTCTGTTCCGATCAAAGGAACCCGAGCGATAACGCCGAGGTCGCGCTTGAGGGCGGTAGGAGCGATGCGCAACGTCTGGGGCGAACCAAAGCGGGCGGTGCCCCGGGTAACCACGTCGGCGGAGAGAATCCGGTCCTCGGCCGGCACCAGAATCGGTGACGGTTCGGGGGCTGCGGTCCTCGCCGCGGCTTCAGCCGGCGAAACGATTTGAGATCCCGCAACCCATCCGGTCACGGCCGAAACCATCACCGCAGCAACAACTAGAAGTGCGACCTTACGACGTTCCATAATTCTCCCGGCCCCAACCTCGACTCAGCCATCCCAGTACCTCAAGGGTATTGTGCGGACGCTACCTGAACCTATCCTGAACACAAGGGTTCTTTGGTAACGATATCTGAAAACGAACGTCATTTGTGGTCAGATTGACCGACGTTCCAACTCAAGGGCCCAAATAAAGGGCCTGCCAGGAGGCCGAATTATGTCCGTCCCTTTCCGCCGTAGAAGTCGTCGTCCGTTCCACCCCGGAGGCCCGAAGCGAAGTCTCGGGCTTTTTGTAGTGGGTGTTGTTCTGGTCGCTTGCGGAGGTCAGGGAGGAAACACCACCACAGCCGCCGGTCCCGAATTCGGATCCGAAGAGTTTGGTCTGTCGATGGAGCAGCTAACGGCCAACATCGACCAAGTCGAGCAGCTGGTCGGCGAGTGTATGAGGGCCGCCGGATTCGAGTATGTCCCGGTCGACTTTGTCTCGGTGCGCCGGGCGATGCTCGCCGACAAGTCAGCTCCCGGCTTGTCCGACGAGGAATACCGGGTCCAATATGGATATGGGATCAGCACCCAATTCGACAAGCCATCGGTCGAGCTGGGGCTCGGGGAGCAAAACCTGGCCACCTTGCAGTCTCTCCCGGAAGCCGATCAGGTCGCCTATCTACGCACCATCTACGGTGAGAACTCCAACGCCACCTTTGCCGTCTCGCTCGAGGCCGAGGACTTCTCCGAAACCGGGGGCTGCACTCGCGATGCGGTGGAGCAGGTGTTCAACCAGGAACAGCTCGGCGCTAGTTACGTCAACCCGGGCGACATACTGATTGCCCAGGATCCGAGGGTGGTGGCCGCCACCGAAGCGTGGGCGGATTGTGTCGGGGCGGAAGGTTACGACTACAACAATCCCGACGAGATCGAAGACGATTTCCGGGAGCGTCTGGGTTCCATCGCCCAGGGGCAAGATCCGCAGACCCTAACCGGCGGCGCCCTCGATGCCCTGACCGAGCTCCAGGGAGAGGAGCGGGCGGTGTCCCAGGTCGACTTCGTCTGTGCCGAGGAATTGCTCGAGCCTGTCATCGAGGAGGTGGAAGCAGAGATCTACGGCGCTCCCCAGGGCTGACCCCGTTCCTGCGTAGAAATCGGCCGGCGGTTTCAAGCGCTGGCCGCGACAAGTACGTTGTAGCGCTCGGCGGGGGTGTCCCAGCCGAGGGTCTTGCGTGGTCGCTCGTTGAGGAGTGCGGCGATCTCGTCGAGTTGTTGCTGACTGTAGACCGAGAGGTCGGTCCCCTTGGGGAGGAACTGGCGGACGAGGCCGTTCCAGTTCTCGTTCGACCCTCGTTGCCAGGGGGAGCGGGGGTCGGCGAAGAAGACCGGGATCCCGGTAGCCACGGTGAACCGTTTGT
>JBQTHI010000135.1:0-18615 GCA_052390035.1 Actinomycetota bacterium
CCGTCTCGATCGGACCCGCTGGCCCGACGAGCTGGAGGGAATCGGCTGGGCCCGAGGGGTGCCGCTCGACTATCTGAAAAAGCTGGCCGGGTATTGGCGCACCTCTTATAACTGGCGGAACCACGAGATGACCCTCAATGAGATTCCGCAGTTCACTACGACCATCGATGGTGAGAACGTGCATTTTCTCCATGTGCGTTCGCCTCATCCCGACGCTCTTCCACTGATCATCACCCATGGTTGGCCCGGCTCAATCGTGGAGTTCCTCGATGTCATGGGGCCATTGTCAGATCCCGCTTCGCATGGTGGGGACCGGGCCGATGCCTTCCATCTGGTGATCCCTTCGATCCCCGGCTACGGCTTCTCCGGTCCGACACAAGACACAGGCTGGACCACGGATCGGGTCGCCGCAGCCTGGGCTGAGCTCATGAGCCGGCTGAGCTACCAGCGGTATGGGGCCCAGGGAGGCGACTGGGGCGCCTTCGTTACAAACGAGCTCGGCCGGGTCGATCCCGACCATGTCGTGGGTGTTCATCTCAATGCGGCCACCCTGGGATTCATCCCCTTCGGACCGGTCGATGACAAAAACCTGGCAACCTTTAGCCCAGCGGAAAAGACTCGGCTGGAGCGTCTCGCGGTGAGCACAGCCGGCCCGGGAAATGGATACTTCGAGGTGCAGGCCCACCGCCCCCAAACCCTTGCCTATGCCCTCACCGACTCGCCGGTGGGTCAGCTGGCTTGGATTATCGAACGGTTCAAGGAGTGGTCGTACGGCGCCGAGCTGCCCGAAGAAGTCATCGACCGCGACCGTCTCCTCACCAATGTGATGCTCTACTGGCTCACCGGAACCGCCAACTCGTCGGCGCGTCTCTACTACGAGAACATGCACTCGAGTGCCTGGGGCAAGCCGGCCAGTCCCATACCGACCGGGGTCGCCGTGTTCGCCGACGACTATGCCATTCGCCGGTATGGAGAGGCAGGGAACAACATCGTCCACTGGACCGAATTCGATCGCGGCGGGCACTTCGCCGCAATGGAAGAACCCCAGCTCTTCGTCGACGACGTGCGGACATTCTTCCGCCAAATCCGGTGAGGAGCCGGTCGTTCACGTCAGCGCGGCCCTGGTGCTGCCTCCGAACTGCTCCGGCAGATGGCGCAGGTCGTGAGGCAGATGGCCAACGATCTTGATCGGCTCCTGGCGATCAAAATCAAGACCAGCTACGTAGAAACTTCAACGTTGACGGAGCTTTTTGGATTGTGCGGGCGGCGGTGTCCGGTTTCAGGAGATCCCGGATGCATGTCGCGAGACATGGCGGACACGACCATTGGCCGGGTGGCTTCGGTGAAACCAACGATGCCTAAGCGAAGACTCGGTGACTTCATATCAGTCCCAGCGCAAAGGCGCCTCGCGGCGATCGTTGTGCTTGCCATTGCGACACTCAGCTGCGACGCCACTCCGGTAGATTCCGAGGTTGTTGCCGCTGCTAGAAGTGTCCTAGTGGTTGACGAAAACGACGTATTCGCGGTCCGGGGCGACTCATTGGAAATTGAACAAGTGAGCAAATTGGGGGCTGGGGACGCCGTCGCTCAACCTGGCGCAGATGGTCACTCTTTGGTAGCCGTTGGATTTGCGGATCACGAGCTGATAACGACTGTTCAGTGGTTTTCAGGAGCCGACTCGTCCCCAACATCTACACACGAAATCGAAGGTTTCTTGCATTCTCCAGCGCCGCCCCCGCAAGCCACCATGACCATCAGCCCCTCAGGGCGTAGCGTAGTTGTCCCGCTAGCTCCTGATTGGGAATCCAATGACGACCCTGCAATTCAGTTCGACGCTTATCTGGGTGTGATGTCTTTGGCAACCGGCACGATGGAGGCTGGGCCAGTCTTGCTCGATGATTGTGGCTTGCCCTACCTTTATAACGACGCCGCCAGCCTATTCGTGTTTTGTAACCACACGCAAGACGTAAGAGTCGGTAGATTCTCCGATGATTCGATTGAACTGAGGGGCATAGCACGGTTGCCGATGGTGGAGAACATTGCCCGAGATGTTAATGGCAATCCGTTCCCATTACAGATCATCGCCGGCGGAATAATGTTGGAGCGAGGGCTTATGCTTGTGAGTCGTGATGGCCAAGTCGCGACAGTTGCCTCCACCGGCGTTGTTGAATCGGGAAGCGCGTTGGCTCTAGAGCCTCAGGAATGGGTGGCAGATGGAGTCATGGCATCGATCGGGAGTGAGATAGTCATCGGGTTGGGCAATATCGCTGACCGCCTCGAGTCGTTTCACACGACTGCACACGGATTGGCTTTCGTAAGCCCTGAAGGCCGGATAACTAGGCGTGTCGAACTGGCCGGCCCTATAACGAGCATCGCGTTTGCTAGCTTTGACACAATGCTCGCCGTTTCTCAGCACGCAAAAGGGGAGGTTGCAACATTGATCTCAATGGATCGTAATGGAACCTCTAACGAGCTTCGTGGAAGTATTGGGAGTGTGGCTGTTCTGCGCGGTTAAGAGGGAGTGAAGCACAGAGCTTGCGTTGTGAGAGGGCGAGCCGGGGGGTTTGATGCCAGTCGTTAGACATAGCCACCAGGGTCTTCGCGGTCATGTCGGATCCCTCCCGCAGGTAACGACCGCGCGATCTTCCCTGCCGTCGTGGTGAAAAACGATACCGACATCGAGCCTGGAAGATGAGCTGAAAGTCGTGATATAACCAGACAGCGACGGTGCGCCAGTTGAATCAATGGCTGATTGCGCAGCAAGGAAGATGAAGGACTGTTTCTTACCAGTAGCTCTTGAACCTCCCCCGACGCCTCAATAGTGGGGCTGTGGAGTCCTTAGCAAATCGGCGTTTGCTCGAACGCGGTGGTCAGCCCTTCTGGCGTCTGCGAGGCAGATCTTCAGCAAGCTCGAGAGACGTGGCAAACAGACGGCAGACGGCCTAGCTAACAACGGCGACCTCGTTTTCGGGCCTGGGGCATAAGACTCGCCAAATACAGGAGCTAGCGACAGTTCGCCCACTCGAGGAGCCTGTTAATAGGCGAACCCCCTCCCCGCCGTTCGGAGGATCCCAGTAAACCCGTATACTCCGCATCCCCGATGATGCATCCCTGTAGGAGTGCTTCCTGTCAAGGGCGGCGGCCGGATTAGATCTCGGTTTCTTTCCTCGTCGTGAGACGAAACTGTGTGTCAGGACGTGGCTGAGCGCCTCGACCTGTGGTGAGTTCGAATCAAGAAAATGTCAGGGCGTCAGGTGCTGTTGGGAATGACCTCCGGGGCTGGTCGGACGTGTCGGTTCTCTCCATTGATGGGTTGGTGGGGCAGGCCGGGTTCCGGTGCCGTGCATCCCTTCGCCCCGCACCGGGTGGGGGCATGGAGTGATCCGGCCGTTGACCGAGGGGACGCAATCAACTGTTCGACCCGCAGTCTGGGGTCAGCAGCATCTTCTCGTGTCGCCGCCGGTCACGTCCGAAGCCTCACGCCGCCTGTTCAAGGCGACGGATGTGATGGTCTCTCAACCCATAGAAGACCAGGGTGAGAATCTTGCGAGCCACCGCCACTCGGGCGATCTTTCGTCCCCGCCGTCCGGCGATGCGCTCGAAGTCTTTGGTGAAGAGGTGATCGCCGCGGGCTCTCATCGCCGCTTCCACCGCCGCCCAGCGGACCAGCCGGGATCCTTGCTTGGTGATCCGTCCCTTGACCACGGTGTTATCCGACTCCCGATGCCTTGGGGTGAGGCCGGCCCAGGCACAAACCTGTTCGGGTCGGTGGAAGCGGGTGACGTCTCCGATCTCGGCCACGAAGACCGCCCCCAGGGTCTTACCCACCCCGGGGATCTGTTGGATGGCCTCGTAGCCGGGGTGACCGGCCAGGGTTCGGTGGAGGTGGCGGTCGAAGCCGTCGACCTCGCGGTCGAGATCGTCGATGAACCGACGCAGCGAGTCGACCCGGAGCCGATAGGCACCGCTGAGCTCGAGCCGGTTCAAGAGGTCGTTGCCCGCCACTCCGAAGAGGTCGTTCATCACCACCAGAACCCCGGCCTTGGCCAGCACCGAATGCACCTGGGCCTTGCACGAGGTCTGCTGGGCCACAAGCTTGGCCCGGTAACGGACCAGCTCCCGCAGCTCCCTCGTCGCCGGTGGGGCGATCCAGGACTCCGGCAGTCGGCCAAGACGCAATAGGTCGGCCAGATCCCGAGCGTCGATCCGGTCGTCCTTACGACGCCGATTCCCTCACGCCAAACCGAGAGGATGAGCCAAACGCACCTCCAATCCCATCCCCTGCAACAGATCGACCGCCCAGTACCAGCCGTAGGTGGCCTCCAACACCACCCTGGCTTCACTCCCGGCCTTCTCCACTTCGGTGACAAACAAGCCCCGATCGTTGGGGATCCTCGTCTCGGACAACACCTCGCCGGCGGGGTCCATCCGGACAATCACCGACCGTCGACGATGCAGGTCGATACCCACATAATCTGTGACCACAAGGGTCTCCCTTCTCGGCGTCGAGGAGACGCCACGGACATTGACAGTCGGAGTGTTACCCCGAGCCGTCGGGAGCGGAGGCCCCGCTCCTACATCCCATCAACTGTGTGACGTCAACTGTGTGACGTCAGGATCGGAGGTGGGCGCGATGGCGCTGGACCGGGGAACGCTGGCCAAGGTTGATCGGCGGATCCTCCTCGCTAGATCATGAAGAGGGAATCCAGCTGGTCAAGGTACCAGTCTCGGATGCGGTCTGGTCGACCTGGCGTCGTTACTGCGAGGCCGCGGATATGACAATGGGTCGGGGGTTGGCCATCCTGGTCCATCACGAGCTGGCCTCCTTGATTACCGAGGACTTCGAGCACGAGGGAGCGTTGCTCTCAGAGCGTGCCCGGCAGCTCAACCAACGAGAGCAGGCGGTGGCGAAGCGGGAGGCAGATCTCGAGCAACGGGAGAAGTGGCTTGTCACGCGCGAGCGTCGAGCCTACATCGGGGGACGGACGGAAGATGACCTCAAGCGGGTATCCGCGCCGGCGCGTAAATCGGTCGCAGTTCCAAGGGCGGGACGCAACGATCCCTGTCTGTGTGGTTCGGGCTTGAAATACAAGCGCTGCCACGGGGCTTGACGGCCTAGGGCTCGAGCGGAAGACCGTCCTGAGGCAGGCGTGGCAGGTGGGTTGTGGACTTGGCTTTGGCCGGCGCGACCTCGGGCTCGGGCTGGCTGCCGTTGCCGTGGAGAGGCCCACCGCAGAGCTTCTCCAGTGCCGCTCTTGGGACCCGCAAGGTCCTGCCCAAACTGATGACCGGAAGGCCCTCTTGTCCCCCTGTAGCCCGCCATTGCCGCGCCAGGGCGTAGGCCGCTCCGCCTCCAATCCTCAGAACCTGAGCGGCTTCCTCGACGATCAAGAAGTCTGGGGACCCCGATGTGTTTCTGTTCATTCCGCTCTGTCACATCGTTGAAGACGACAGAATAGACGCTATGCTGCGATAGTTCAAAGTAGATAAGAGCTAGTAACGATCTACGTTGATCAGCGATAAGGGAAGAGAATCTGCGTTGTCCAAACCGTTGACTCCTAACCAGCTGGTGGCACACAACCTGGCCTCGGTACGTAAGCAACGGGGGCTCACCTCACCCAGCGCCAGACGGTGGAGATGCTGGCTACCTTTCTTCGCTCGAGCTGGTCGGTGGCGAGCCTGTCGGCGGCCGAGCGCTCGGTTGATGGGAAGCGGATCAAGGAGTTCGATGCCGACGAACTCGTCGCCCTCTCTGTGGTTTTCGAGGTTCCTCTCGCCTACTGGTTCCAAAACGATGGCGAGAAGGTGATCGTTGGCGACAGCCAGGAGCTTTCTCAAGAGGACCTGCTTGGTTTGGTGTTCGGCCCGAACGATGCCTGGCAGACGCCCGCTCTTTCGCTGCTGCGCAGCTCGGCCGAAGACCTCGGATCTGCCCGTCGATTGCTCAATCTCGTGGGCAGGATCGTTGCGGAGTTCGCCAATCCATCTCTGTCAGGCATAGGCGGTAGAACCCCAACAAAACAGAACCGCCAGGAACCAATCGACACTCATCAACAGAAGGAGGCGCACGGTGAGCAGAAGGGCATTGATTCGGAGGAGGTGCAGTGCTTGCGGCGTCACAGTCACCGACAAGGTTTGCCCTAAGGGTCATCGCCGCTGGACGTGGTCGTTCACCGTGGACGTGAATCCACCGGGCGCGAATCGAAGGCAGATCACGCGTTCCGGCTTCAAGACCAAAGCCGAAGCCCAAGACGCCCTGGACAACATACAGGTCTCGGTTTCGGCCCGGACGTTTGTCGAACCTTCGAACCTTTCCCTTGGCTCATACATGAGGACGTGGATGGCAGGCTTGGTGACCGAGGGCCTTGCCGCGACGACGATCGCTTCGTACAGGACAAACGTCGAGGCGCACATCGCGCCAGCCTTGGGATCGCACCCGCTCTATTCGTTAACGCCTGGCCACATCAAGGCCTTCTAACTCAATGCTCTTGACTGAAGGCCGGAAGGATGGAAGGGTGGATTGTCGCGCAGGACCGTGAACTACGTAGGCACGATTCTCGGCAAGGCGCTAAGGGACGCCGAGGCCTGATAAGCCGTAGCCCGGCGCTCGGCGTTCGAAAGCCTCGATCCAAGGCCAAAGCCTCGCAACAACGGACCTGGACCGCTGAGCAGCTGCGGACGTTCCTTGAGTCCGTTGCGAGCGATCGGCTGTATCCGATCTGGATGCTGGCCTCATCGACAGGGATGCGTCGCTCGGAGGTACTCGGGTTGCGATGGGAGGACGTGCAGCTCGAGAGTGCACGGCTGTCGGTGCGGCAAGCTCTTGTCCTGGTCGAGAACCGGCCCGTTCTGAGACCTACGACTAAGTCGGCCGCGGCCCGCCGATCTATCTCGCTCGACCAGAAAACGGCTCGCCTCCTTCGACGCTGGCGGATGACTCAACTCGAAGATCGAATGCTTAGCGGCAAGGGTTATCAGGAGACGGGTCTGCTCGCTACCCGGCAGGATGGATCATGGATTCATCCTGAGCGGTTCTCAAGGTGGTTTGCGGCACACGCTCGAGCCGCGGGCCTGCCCGCGATCAGGGCACACGATCTCCGCCATACTCACGCCACGTTGCTATTGCAAGCGGGCGTGCACCCGAAGGTCGTGCAGGAACGACTGGGGCATTCGTCGATCACCGTAACGCTCGACACCTACAGCCACGTGATCCCAGCGATGCAGCAGGATGCCGCCGAACTGGCTGCGCGCTTAGTGCTTTCGGCCGGCCGCTGAGCCCGCAGGCAGACTCGAATCGAAAGCTGTTGCAGCTGCTTGACCATAATTACGGTCAACTGACCGGTATTCTGGTAGGATGTTGCTACCATGGATTTGACTCGGCCGGCAGCCACTCTCTTGAGCAGGGTCGATAGTGCGGTATTGGCGGTGCTCTTCCGGTCCGCTCATCCATTGACGGTGCGCGAGGTGCAACGACTGGTCGATAGCGGCTCGTATGAAGGCGTCAGATTGGCTCTGAGGAAGCTGACCCATTCCGGGCTGCTTGACGTGGATGAGCGGACGTCTGGAACCTTCTACCTTCTCAATCGAGAGCATGTCGCTTTCCCGGCCGTCGAGGCGCTCTTCACGATGCGACAGCGCTTGACGCAGCAGGTCGCGGAGACGATCGCCAATTGGCCACATCCTCCGTTGCACGCCTCGTTCTTCGGCTCGTATGTTCGACGAGAGGGTGATGTCGAGAGCGATATCGATGTACTGGTGATCTTCGACGACAAGGTGTACGCCAACGAAAACCGATGGACAGAAGAAGTTGGCTCGTTGGAGAGAGCCATTCGGCGATGGTCAGGCAACACGGCCACTGTCCTGACGATGTCGGCTCGAGACCTCAGAGCAATGGCGTCAGGCAAGCGTGCCACTGGCCTCTGGAAGTCGATGAGTACTGAGTCTGTCCTGGTCTATGGCACCGAGCTTGGAAAGTTGAGCCGTTGACCCAGCCTCGAGGCCGAACTAGGTCGTGTGGAGCTGGGGAGGCATGGGATCGTTACCTTCACGCGCAGAGCTTCCTCGAGACCGCCGAGCTCGTACTCGAAGACACCACGCGCGAGGGATACGCCAATGTGTCGGGAGCCCTCGCCGTTCTGGCCGGAATGGCGATCGCGGACTCCGTCTGTTGTGAGGTCTTCGGCCGGCGACATCGAGGCGAAGACCATCGTGGTGCCTCAGAACTGCTCCGGCAGGTGGCGCAGGTCGGGCAGCGCATGGCTAAGGATCTCGATCGGCTCCTGGCAATCAAAGACAAGACCAGCTATCAGAGCGGATTTCTGGCACGAGCCGACGCCCGCAAGGCAGTCGCGTGGGCTCGTCGAATGATCGAGGTAGGAGCCGACGTGCTCGACACCGGGAGCTGAACCTGAGACGAATGTGGTCAGAATGTGGTCAGAATGAGCAACGACCGAACATGCTCTCGCCAATAGCGGGCTCGCCGACAACCAAAGGCCCGATGTTGATCAGGGTTTCTGAGATGGTGCGGGCGGTGGGACTCGAACCCACATTGGGCGAACCCACCAGATCCTAAGTCTGGCGCCTGTGCCAATTCGGCTACGCCCGCCGAGTAGGTGGGTCGCGCGAGACTCGAACTCGCAACCCACGGATTAAGAGTCCGTTGCGCTACCAATTGCGCCAGCGACCCAGTTCAACGATAGCGTCGGAAAGGTGCATACAGCTCGGCAATGGCATCGATCCATGCCATCGTGCGATGGAAGGCGTCGCCACTCCTTCGCACCACGACACGACAAACACCGTGTGCCAGCTTGTTCTTCCGATGACCCGTCCCGGCTGGATTGACGAACGTCTTGTGGAAGTCTGGATTTGTCAAGCCAAGCCGCGATGCCCAATGGGATCGCGATTCTTCGTCGCTGTTGCCTTCGTGCAGGTGAAGGGAGAGGACGAATTCGGCGCCCGGCATGTGATAGTGCCTTGTCCATGTAATGAACAACCGGAGGGCCCGTTCATCCGTATTGGTTAACTCGAGCCGAGGCTTCGTCTTGCTCCCCTCGCCCCAATAGAGGATGACTCCTGCCATCCAAAGGGGGTCCCCTAGTCGCCGCGTGGCATCAAGGAAGGCGTCCCTTCTAATCGCTTCGATCTCTACTCTCCGTTTTCGTTGGGTGTCAACGGGGATGCCCGTCCTGACCCAGGCGGTCCGCGAGCCTTAATCGCTTCGACCTGCTCATCGGTGAGCCGGATCTCTTTGCACCAGCCGGCCAGGGTGCCTCTGCCGATCGGAAGTACATCCATGATCTCCCCGTAAGTCCAACCATTCCTTCGGAGACGCCGGCCCAACTCGGCGCGTTCCCACCGGGTCAGCGTGCCCCATTGACTGGCAGCCTCAGCCACTTCAGGTGGGGTCTCCATGAGTCGAACATACGATGAGGTCGTGACAGAATTCCCCCAGGTTCGCCAGGCCACCCTTCACGATTTTGACGATCTCGTGCGGATGCGGGACGCCGTTTCGGTCGAGTTGCTCGAGCGCGGCATCCACTCCGCCTTGAGCTCGTTGTCACCTCACGACCTGGCCGAATGGATCAAGGATCAGATCCTGTTCGTGGTCGAAGTCGATGGTGCGGTGGTGGGTTCCATCGCGGTGCGCCTTCACGACCCGGTAGGAATATGGCCGCCGGCCGATCTGGCCGGCTACATCCACGACCTGATGATTGTTCCTCAGAATCGACGAGAGGGTCTCGGCCTCCACCTACTGGTCTGGGCGGAGCGTTACGTCGCCGGCCTCGGACGTGGGCGGGTACGGCTCGACTGTGACGTCTCCAACGAGCGCCTGTTTCGTTATTACAAGGAAGCGGGGTACCGGCACGTGCGGACGACCGACGACGGGCTGGCGCTTTTCGAGAAGAACCTTTAGACCGTCGGGATGGCCGGATTTGAACCGGCGACCCCCTGCTCCCAAAGCAGGTGCGCTACCAAACTGCGCTACATCCCGGCGGGCGAAGTCTACCGGGCGGGTTCAACGTTCCTCGATAAGGGACTCAACGTTCCTCGATCAGGAACTCCACCACCAGCGAAAGCTCCTCGTCTGACAAGGGCAGGGTCGGCATGACCCCGAAGCTTCCTTCATAGCCGGGGGCAGTGAAGGCCTGCGGATTGCGAATCGATTGAGTCACGTACTCACGGCCGCTCATTCCTCCTATACGCCCGGCTGCGACTCTCGCCAGTTCGGTCAGATTGGGACCGATCGTCGCTCCCTCGGCTACGTCGGTGATGCTGTGGCACCCGCTGCACCCCTTGGTGGCGAAGATCAGCGCACCTCGATCAGTCTTGACCGGCGCTGATTGGTCAGCGGGTCGGCGATAGAGGTCGACGGTGGCGATCGTAAGAAGTACCACGATCGCTCCCGTAAGCCACAGTTTGATCAGGTCATTCCGCACGAACGGCCGAGCCGGGCCGCCCGCGGGCGACGTGAACCGCCTGCATGGCTAACAGGCCGATCATGAGGACCAGTGCGATCGGAAGCAACCAGCGGAGGGTGTTCCCGGTCGTCACGGCTGCCGCCGTCGCCCCGACAACAGACAGTTTGCCTAGCTGCTGTGGTTCGAATGGCCCTTGCGTTACTTCCCAGGTGAAGGCGCCAGCCACCGGAAAAGCAACCGCCACCGAATAGCGCCCAGGCTCGCCGAGGGACGCCGCCGTAAATTCGGAAAGGTTCCCAGCGGAGTCAGTGATTCTGATCACGCTGGTGCCGACATCTACCGGCGTCTTGCCGTGCTGGAGGACGGTGTAGGTGAGCTCGTAGGTCTGGCCGGCGGCGAACTCTTCGGGCACCTCGTCGAAGGTGGTCATCGCCCAACCTCCCGCAATCGCCATTGAGGGTAGGGCCAGAACCGCCATCAGGGCGGTGATGGCAATAAGCGGCAATCTCCGCATGACATCTCCTTTCTGTCGGCTGTACTACACCGCTTTATCGCCTCGGGTTCCCCCGGAGCATCGGCAAGGGAACCGTTGGCCCCTCGACGGTGTAGAGAAGGTCGGTGAAGATTGGTGGAGGGCCGTCCACTGCAAGAACAGACGCTGGTCAACCGAGCAAAAGAAGGGGATCCCAAGGCCTATGAGGAGCTCGTTCGTGTCCATCAAGGTGTCGCGCTGAGGGTGGCCTATCTCGTGCTCCGAGATGCCGCCGAAGCCGAAGATGCCACCCAGGAGGCGTTCATGAAGGCTTTTCGCGCCCTCCACAGGTTCCGGGCCGGCGCCGAGTTTCGACCGTGGCTTCTTCGTATCGTGCGCAACGAGGCCTTGAACCGGCGGAGAAGCTCGATAAGGAGGGCCGCCCTATTGCTGCGAGCGGGCGCTGATGTCGTCTCGGGGGAGGCGGCCCCTTCCCCCGAGACGGCCTCCTTGGAGCGGGAACGCCGTCAGCGCCTGTTGGATGCGGTTGAGGGGTTGCCGACCCCGCTTCGAGAGGTGATCGAGTGCCGGTTCCTGCTCGGCCTCTCCGAAGCCGAGAGTGCCCGTGTGCTGCGTGTTCCCACCGGAACCGTCAAGTCGAGATCAGCCCGGGCGTTGGCCCGTTTGCGAGCTCTGGTCGGAGCCGCTGATGACATCTAGCCGCCTCGAGTCGGAGCTGGTCGATCTCAGAGCTCACCTCCTCTGGCCAGCCGAGGTCGACCTGGCCGGCCGCCTCCGCCTCGCACCGATGAGGCCGGTAGTTAGTCGCACGAGGCTTGCCTTGATCCTGGTCCTGGCCGCGGCGGTGCTGGGGATCGCCCTCATCCCTCCGGCCCGTCAGGCGGTCGCCAACCTCCTCGAGATCGCCGGGATCCGAATCGAATTCGGGAAGACCGGGCCACTTCCGCCGCCCAACGACCTGGCCCCGGGGGTAAGAGTCGGTGTCCAAACCGCGGCGGAGGCGGTCGATTTCCAGATTCAGGCGCCTGCGGCTCTGGACCCGCCATCCGCCGTCTACCTATCCGAGACCGACCTCGGTCCCCAGGTCCACCTTCTGTGGGTGGTGGCCGGCGACCTGCCTCAGATAGGTGATAGCGGGATCGGCCTGCTGCTCACCCAGTTCCGGGCAGTGCCGTTCGAGCCGTATTTCACCAAGCTGGTGGATCACGGAACCAGGGTGACCGAGGTGGACATCAACGGTGAGGAGGGCTTCTGGTTCTCCGGCGGCCCCCACGTGCTGATCTTCAACGATGGGCGGCACGAGGAGGCCAACCGGTTGACCGGCAACGTGCTGATCTGGGAATCGGATGGGGTCACGTATCGTTTGGAGACCGTCGTCGATTTGGAGGCCGCCACGGAGATCGCTCGGTCGCTTGCCCCGATGTCTTCTGGGTGAGGCTCCCGTTTAGACTTTCCTCTAATCCGGCGGGTGTAGCTCAAAGGCAGAGCTCCAGCCTTCCAAGCTGGTGGTGAGGGTTCGATTCCCTTCACCCGCTCGTCCCTTCTCGTTCTGGCGCGGCAAAACCGGGCCAGGGTACGGTTCTGCCGCGCCAGAATGGGGAAAAATGGGAGGCGGGATGCCCCCGTAGCTCAGAGGACAGAGCAGGAGCCTTCTAAGCTCTTGGTCGGGGGTTCGAATCCTCCCGGGGGCACCGGTGGGGTTTGACCCAATTACATGGTGGCCGTAGCTCAGATGGTTAGAGCGCCAGGTTGTGGCCCTGGAGGTCGGGGGTTCAAGTCCCCTCGGTCACCCTCCCCCTAGTACGAGGCCCTGGTACTAGGTACTCAGCACAGGAGCAAGATGACTGAAACAGCCAGGGAGGTTGGCCGTTTCGAGCGGCACCTCACGCTTCACATCACCGAGGCGGAGATCGATGCCGCCAAGACCGGCGCCGCTCGGCGGCTCTCAAAGGACCTCAAACTGCACGGCTTTAGGCCGGGCAAGGCGCCGCGCCCGGTGGTGGAGGCTGCCATCGGCGCGAACCGTTTGAGGACCGAAGCGATTGAGGACCTCATTCCTCAAAAGCTCGGGCATGTGCTTGCGGAGGAGAACATTTCTCCCGCCATCACCCCTGCCCTCGAGCGCATCAACGAGGTGGAAGGAGGAATCGCGGCAGAAGTTCTGGTGACGCTGTGGCCGGAGATCGATCAGATTCCCAAGTACAAGGACCGCACGGTCGAGGTAGATCGGCCCGAGCTCACCGAAGCGGAGATCGATCAGAACATCGAACGAATGCGCCACCAGTTCGCCTCTCTCGAAACGGCCGATCGAGCCGCGGGAGACGGCGACTTTGTGTCAATCAACATCGGCGCCAAAGAAGGGGCGAATCCGGTTGAACAAACCACCGCCGATGAGCTCTTGTACGAAGTGGGATCGGGAATGCTGGTCGAAGGCATCGACGATCACCTGCGGGGCTCGAGCGCAGGTGACGTGATCTCGTTCGACGGTGTCCTTCCGGGAGGATTTGGTGAGCGCGCCGGCACCGCCGTCACCTACTCGGTCACGGTAAACGAAGTGAAGGCGCGGGTTCTTCCCGCGGTCGACGACGAATGGGTAGAAGAGGTGACCGAGTTCGAAACCGTCGACGCCTTGCGGGCTGAGCTGGCCGCCCGTTTGGCGGTGGCCAAGCGGAGAGCAGTCGCCAACCAGTTTCGACAGAAGGCTCTCGACTCGGTGGTGGATGAGGCAGCCGTCGAGATTCCGGAGGCTCTCATCCAAACTGAGCTGGACGATCTGTTTCATCGATTCGCCCATCGCCTCGAAGACAGCGACATCACCATCGCCGACTATCTGTCCACCACCGGCATCTCAGAAGAGCAGATGATCGACGACCTCCGTCGAGAGGCCCATCGCTCCCTGCGCACTCGGTTGGTCTTGGAGACCGTGGCAAAAGAGGAAGGAATCACAGTCGAACCGGAGGAAGTGGCTCGCACCATCGAGGCTCTGACCCGATCCTCCAAGGAGCCAAACAAGGTATTAGAGGCGTTCTCACAGGGTTCGCGGGCCTTGTCACTGGCCGGTGATATCCTTCGCAACAAGGCTCTGGAGGTGGTCATCTCGGGGGCCCGAGCGGTCGATTCGGATGGAAATCCGGTGTTTCTGGAAGCCGACGCCGAGCCGGAAGCAGAAGCGATGGAAGTCGAGGCAGAGATGGTCGATGCCGTGCACGGCGCAGTGGTAGAGGCCGAGATCGTTGAGGAGGCCTAGGTGCAGAATTACGTCATCCCAACCGTTTTCGAGCAGACCAGCCGCGGTGAGCGCTATTTCGACATCTATAGCCGGCTGCTCAAGGACCGGATCATCTTCTTAGGGACGCCGATCGACGACACCATCGCCAACCTGATCATGGCGCAGTTGCTCCACCTGGAAAGTGATGACCCGGACAAGGACGTGTTCTTGTATATCAACTCGCCCGGTGGGTCCATCACCTCCCTTTTCGCCATTTACGACACGATGCAGTACATCAAGCCGGATGTGAACACCGTCTGCATGGGTATGGCTGCCTCTGCGTCGGCGGTGATCCTTGCCGGCGGCGCTCCCGGCAAGCGCTTCGCCTTGCCCCATGCCCGGGTCATGCTCCACCAGCCTCATGGCGGAACCCAGGGTCAGGCCAGCGACATCGAGATCCAGGCCAGGCTCATTGTCCAAATGCGGGAACAGCTCAACAGGATCCTGGCCGAGCACACCGGTCAAACCTACGAAAAGGTCTCCCAAGACACCGAACGGGACTTCTGGATGATCGCCGAAGAAGCGGTCAACTACGGGATCGTCGATTCAATCCTCACGCGCCGGGAGCTGGCTGCGGTAGCCTCTCGATAGGAGGATCGACAAAATGGCCAAGTTCGGCGAAGGGGCGGACCTGCTCAAGTGCAGCTTCTGTGGCAAATCCCAGAAGCAGGTGAAGAAGCTGATCGCCGGACCCGGCGTCTACATCTGCGACGAATGCATCGACCTATGTAATGAGATCATCGAGGAGGAGTTCTCGTCGACCCCCGAGGTCAGCTTCACCGAGCTGCCCAAGCCCATGGAGATCTCCTCATATCTCGAGGACTATGTGGTCGGCCAACACACCGCCAAGAAGAAGCTGGCGGTAGCCGTATACAACCACTACAAGCGAATTCGGAGCGGCGACCACCCCCGCGACGAGGTCGAGCTACAGAAATCCAACATTCTCCTCATCGGGCCTACGGGATGCGGCAAGACCCTGCTGGCCCAAACCCTGGCCCGCCAACTCAACGTGCCTTTTGCCATCGCAGACGCCACCGCCCTCACCGAGGCCGGGTATGTCGGTGAGGACGTCGAGAACATCCTGCTCAAATTGATCCAGGCCGCCGACTACGACGTCAAGCGGGCCGAGCAGGGCATCATCTACATCGACGAAATCGACAAGATCGCCCGAAAGGCGGAGAACCCCTCGATCACCCGCGATGTGTCGGGGGAGGGGGTGCAGCAGGCATTGCTGAAGATCCTGGAAGGGACCGTGGCGTCGGTTCCGCCTCAGGGGGGGCGCAAGCACCCCCACCAGGAATTCATCCAGATCGACACCTCCAACGTCCTCTTCATTTGTGGCGGGGCCTTCGCCGGTCTGGAAGAGGTGGTCGGCAATCGGATCGGAAAGAAGCAGGTCGGCTTCGGGGCTGAGGTCCGGTCCCGCAAGGATGTGCGGGCGGCCGAATTGCTCGAACAGGTGATGCCGGAGGACTTGATCAAGTTCGGGCTGATTCCCGAGTTCATCGGGCGCTTGCCCGTGGTGGCGACGGTCGAGGACCTGGACCGTGAGCAACTTGGCCGGATTCTCACCGAGCCGAAGAACGCCCTCACCAAACAATACGCCCGGATGCTGGAGATGGACGGCGTGGAGCTGGCCTTCGAGGAAGACGCCCTTGCCGAGATCGCCAACCTGGCCATCCTAAGGGGAACCGGGGCCCGGGGTCTGCGGGCAATCCTCGAGGAGATCCTTCTCAACACGATGTTCGACATGCCCTCGCGCACCGATGTCGCCCGGGTGGTGGTGGACGCGACGACCGTTCGCAACAAGACCAACCCGACCCTCATCCCCCTGCCGGATATGCCCCGCGAGCGGTCGGCCTGAACGCCTGAGGTGGCAGCCGATTAGGTCCTAAGACCTTTCAAGGTCGTATGCCCTTGCGCTGTCCGTGACTTCGCCTACTGTGAGTGGTGGACGCCACAGATAGTGGCCAGGGCGAAACGGGAGGCTTTGAACCTCATCCCATAGGCGGGCACCTGGGGTGAGGGGAGCCAGTGGTGCGACCGGCCCTCTCGCGGGCAAGCGAAAGGGAGACAGAAATGCAGGGGCTGGGGCGAAACCGCAGCATGGGGATAGTCGGGGTGCTGCTCTTCTTGATGTCCATGCTGGTGGCCGTGGGGCTGCCTGCAATGGCAGTACCAGAAAACTGTACCGAGCAAAATGGCGGGTGGGACGTGGGTGCTACCAGTGGGGACTGGGGCAGTATCACTCCCACTAGCCACGGCGTGACCGTCGCATTGAATCCGGGCTACACCTTGGAGCTTTGCGTCAAGGGCGGCAACGGCTTCGTGGCTTACACAGTCACGGCGAGCGGCACGTATCTGACGCCGGCCGACTGCGGTCAAAACGAGAATCAATGCGGGATATCCCATTGGGGCATCAGAAATGTGACTGTGCCGCCTCCTCCGGATCAGGCTTCGGTGCAGGTGGGTGGTGACTGTGTGGAGGATGACTTTGTCATCAGCTACTCGGTGTCGAACGCCACCATCGCCTTCACGGTGGGTGGTCAGCCGGTGGTGATCACCTCGGGTCAGCCGGTAAACCTCCCGGCGGGGACGGTGATCGACTGGACCGCCACGGCCGATGCAGATGCCGAGTTCGCTCCCGATGTGGACGAGCAGACCGGCTCGGTGACGGTGACCAATTGTGAGACTACGCCACCTCCGCCTCCACCTCCGCCTCCACCACCTCCGCCACCCCCACCGCCGCCGCCTCCGCCGCCCCCACCGCCGCCGCCTCCGCCACCCCCACCGCCACCGCCCCCGCCTCCGCCACCGCCACCTCCGCCACCTCCGCCGGGTGATGAAGACGAACCCGGGACCGGTGTGGCAGGCGTCCAGGTAACGACACACGAAGAGACAGCACAGGTGACGCAGGAAACCGTGCCCTTCACCGGCCTTTCAACGGGAACTTTCGGGCTGATCGCCCTGACCCTGGCCGGTGCCGGCGGTATCTTCCTGACGGCTTCGAGGCGGGTCGAGGAAAAGAACGTGGTTCGCAGCTGGAATTAGCCCAGAGCCAACGCTTGCCGCAAGGAGGGCCCTGTTCAAGGGCCCTCCTTTCGCTTGTCACGAGAAATGGGTCGCTAGACCGGGCCGGATGGCTAGTCCGACGACTGCCACTCGTGTAATTTCACGTATTAGAGAGGGCTATTTGGGCGAGTTAGGGATGGCGAGTTAGGGATGGGGCGTGAGGGAGTGGGAAGTCGATGAGGCTGGCGACTCGGGCAACAGTGGTGACAGCGGTCACTCTGTTGCTCTTGTCGCTCTTGGTTGCTTTGGAGTTGCCGGCCAAAGCATCCCCTCCAATCGACGGCAGCGGAGTGGTAAAGGTAGATGGTTTCGACCTCGACACCTATCCGGGAAATCAGCCCCATGCCGGCTGCGTGTTCCAGGTCGAGTTCTACGGATACGGGCCGGGAGCAGTGGCAACGGTCCTCTTCGAACTGCAGCCACCGACTGGCCCGGTCGCACCGATTCTGTTCGATTCGATTGGTATCGGAGGTGACGAAGGGGGCGGTGGGGCCGACTTTGATGGAGCGGAGGCCTACAACCTAAGCGCCGTCATCGTGGGTTATGAGCAACATCCGCAGCAAGGATGGCAACTAAAACTCACGGTTAACGCTTCGGGTTCGAATGGTGACGACGGCAAGAGCACGGTGTTCTGGATTACCAGTTGCACGTCCTCCCAACCTGCGACGGCCAGCGCCGAGGTCAGCTCCGGTTGCATCGAAGGGAAGTTCGTGATTTCCCACACTTCGTTCGGGGCGGTTATTGATTTCACCGTTGATGCGGTTGGCATCCAGATCGACTCGGGCAGGCCGGTTGTCGTGGGTCCGGGGACCGTTCTTAATTGGAGTGCGGCTGCAATTCCGCCAGCAGTCTTTCCTGCCAGCGCCACCACAGCCGGTTCGGTGACCGTTGCCAGCTGTGAAGTCAAACCGGCCGATGGCGGCAGTCCACCTCCGCCCCCGGCCGGCGAGACCCGGGTCTCCGGCATTCAAGCGACGGCTCCTCCGCCGGTGGCGCGACTGTCTGCTCCCAACCGAATCGCACAGGTAAGCCAATCGGAGCTCCCCATTACCGGCCTGTCGTCGTCGTCTTTGGTGGTCGCGGCCTTCATCTTTGCGGTGACCGGGCTGTTGTGCCTACTGGCTGCCGGGTCTTCCGACCGCACGGTTTCGCGCTACGTCCGGGGTGGCCGCTAAATCCTCTCCGGAGCCGGCCTGCGGAAATAGGTCGAAAGACCGACGCGAGGACTAGTCCCGTGACTGTCATTCGTGTAATTTCACGTATAAGGGATCCAATTCGATTCCTTAACGAGACGGTTCTTGGCAAGTGACGTGATGGGGGGCGCCATCGCGGTGGGCAGGGTTGGGAGGCAACCACCTTCAACG
>JBQTHI010000136.1:0-2044 GCA_052390035.1 Actinomycetota bacterium
ACCGTCTCCGGTCGGCGCTCCATCGCCTCGGAGAGGGCGGCGTTGATCGCCTCCGCCATCGTCCAGCGGGCGGTGGGACCGCTCGGGGTCGGGTCGGCGCCGACGGTCCACACTTCGCCGGAGGCGAATTCGGTCAGTTCTTCTTTAGATGCCTCCTGCACCTCGTGGAGCTGGTCGACGAGCAGCGGTGGGATCCGATGGAAGGCGTGGCGGACGGCCTCGTCGCGGCCGGGAAGCGGGCGGGCCTCGATCTCGGTGATGGCCGCTTCCACCAGTGCGGTCACCTCCATCGCCACCTTCTCCGCAGCCCTTTCGTCCCACTCGCCACGCCTGTCCAGGTAAAGGCGGAGCCGCTCGATCGGGTCCTTCTGCCGCCACTCCTGCTCCTCGGCCTCGGTCCGGTAAAGGCGGGCGTCGTCGGCGGTGGCGTGCGGCCCGTAGCGATACGTGACCGCCTCGATCAGGGTCGGGCCTTCTCCCCGCCGGGCCCGTTCGCACGCCTCCCGGGTTGCCTGGTAGACGGCGAGCACATCCATGCCATCGACCCTCACGCCGGGGAAGCCGTAGGCCTCCGCCTTCTGGGCGATGGTGGCCGAGGCGGTCTGTTTGTCGTAGGGAACCGAGATCGCGTAGAGGTTGTTGGCGCAGAGAAAAACCGTGGGAGTCCTCCACACCCCGGCGAAGTTCATCCCGGAGTGAAAGTCGATCTCAGAGGTGGCCCCATCACCGAAGTACACCGCGGTCACGGTGTCGTCGTTGCGTCCGCGGGTGACGTATGAATAACCGACCGCGTGTGGTAGCTGGCTGGCGATGGGGACGGTGACGATCCCCATGCGGTAGCGCTTCATGTCCCACTCGGAGTTGGGAAGGCCCCGCCAGTAGGACATGACCACCTCGATCGGCACCCCGCGGGCGAGTTGCAACCCGTGCTCGCGATAGGAGGGGAAGACAAAGTCGCCCGGATCGAGGGCGAGGGCCGAGCCGATCTGCACCGCCTCCTGGCCCTCCAGCATGGCGTAGGTGCCGATCCGCCCCTGTCGCTGGAGGGCCAGCATCCGACGGTCGAACTCACGGGCGAGGATCATCAGCCGGTACATCTCCCGGAGGAGGTCGGAGCGCAGACCGGGATCGGTCCCGGTCAGGCTGCCGTCAGGGGCGAGGATCTGCCTGAGGGGGTACTCGGCCATCGGCCCGAGTGTGCCACATGGCCTATCCGAAGACCACCTGGGGGGTGGCGCCTCTGATCGCTGCCCACGCCTGTTGCGGCGTCAGGCCGTGGTCGATGGCATAACGGGTGATCTCGGCGGCAACAAAGGGGGTGGCAAACGAGGTGCCGTCCCATGTCGCGTATCCGTCGTGGAACGTCTGGGCGGCGTCGGGCGGAGGCGCCAGGTAGGTAATGCCCTTCGGATAGAAGCTGATGTGGCTGCCCGGCGCCCAGGCAGTGACCCATTCGCCAAAGTTGGAGTAGGGGGCTTGGCCCCCTGCCGGATCGGTGGCACCGACGCTAACCACCAGGTCGCGAAGGTGGCCCTCAGCGGCGAAGGCCGCTGGATAGAACGGCTCGGTGGTGGCATGATTGCCCGCCGCCGACACGACCAACACCTTCCTGGTCCACCTCTCGACAGCATCTCGCAGCCCCACGACATCAACTCCGGGCTCGGTGTAGGTACCCAGCGAGAGGTTGAGAACGGTTGGCACCGGTTTGGAAGAGAGCAGGCGGTTAACGCAGTTAACGATCGACTCGATGGTTAACGCATGTATGGCGCCGTCGAAGGCGTTGCCGAGGTGAATAGGCACACCATCGGCCCGTGCGGTCAGAATCCCACCGATGAAGCCACCGTGTCCAGCCCCATACCAAAGGGCATTCCCTCCAGGTGGCGCATTAGACACCGTTTCCACATCCCCGTTTTCATAGAAGACCTGATTGGCCGGGTTGGCTCGGTTGAGCCTCGACGGCGGTGGCGGCTCTTCCCACATCCCGGTGTCTGCCACTGCGATGCATTGATCACTCGTGTCACAACTTGGTTCGACCGGCGGCGCC
>JBQTHI010000137.1:0-3496 GCA_052390035.1 Actinomycetota bacterium
ATCCGCCAGCTCGAGAAGCTGGCCCTTTGCCGGCTCCGGCATCCATCCTTCGGGATTCGCGAACAAGACCTAATCTAGACCGCCTCCCGCCGTTCGATCTATGGTGTCCTCCGCGGGAGGTGATTCATAGTTCGGATCGGGTGGCTCCTCTCTGTCGTCATGCTGGTGGGAGCCATGGCGGTTCTGTCGTTGGCGGCAACGGCCGCCCCTGCAACCATCGAGGTGCCGGTGGCGGTCGGCGTGGATGACGCCGAAGAGTCATCGAGCGGGGTGGTGACCAGGGGGAGCAACGACCTGGAGTTGGTATTCGACGCAACCGACCAGACCGTCGGTATCCGGTTCGTCGGAGTCAATATCCCGGTAGGTGCGACCGTGACGGCCGCGTGGATTCAATTCACCGCCTTTAAGACCGGGTCCGCATCAACCTCCCTCACCGTGAAGGCGCAAGCAGCCGACAGCGCACCTGCTTTCGCCACCGCAGCTTTCGACATCTCGTCCCGGGCGGGAGGGTCGGTGGCAGTCAACTGGGATCCGGCCCCTTGGGACACGGAAGGGGCACAAGGGCCCAACGAACGAACGCCGGACCTGGCACCCGTTGTCCAACAGGTGATAAGCCGTCCGGGCTGGGCATCTGGCAACGCCATCGCATTCATCGTCACCGGCACCGGACTTCGAAGTGCGGTGTCCTTCAACAACGTCCTGGCGACGCCACCGGTGCTCCACGTCGAATTCGTGGAGAGCAGCGAGTCGGCCCCGGTGGTGACGATTCAGCAACCAACCGACGGTGTGGAGATGACGGAGATAGATCCAATCATCTTCACCGGAACCGCCACCGACCCCCAGGATGGCGATCTGTCCGCATCCCTGATCTGGACCTCTAATCGAGATGGTGCTCTCGGATCGGGTGCCACCCTTATGGACACACTCTCGATGGGCGTCCACCAGGTCACGGCGACCGCCACCGATAGCGCCGGCCTTGAAGGCAGAGCCACCGTGACTGTGCGGGTCAGATCCCTGGACCCCGTTTTGGTGGGTGCCGGAGACATCTGTGTCAACTCGAACGCGGCGGCGACCGCCGCCCTGATTGCCGGTCTTCCCGGGGCCAGCGTCTTCACCACCGGCGACAACGCCTATCCGGATGGGACTCCCGAACAATTCGCCAGCTGCTACGAACCAACCTGGGGCACCTTCAAGCCGGTCACTCGACCCTCGCCCGGGAACCACGATTACAACACTCCGGGCGCTGCCGGCTATTTCGGCTATTTCGGTGCCGCCGCCGGAGATCCTCTCCAGGGCTATTACTCCTACGATCTTGGTAGCTGGCATCTCATTGCACTCAACAGCAACTGTGCCCAGGTGGGAGGCTGCGGACCGACCTCTCTGCAGGGTCAGTGGCTGGCAGCCGATCTCGCCGCTCATCCCAACGAGTGCACCGTGGCCTACTGGCATCACCCTCTTTTCAGCTCCGGCCTGCACGGCTCCATTCCGGCAACTGCCGGCCTTTGGGAACTCCTCTACGGCGCTGGTGCCGATGTCGTTCTCGCCGGGCACGACCACACCTATGAACGTTTCGCTCCCCAGGATCCCAACGGTGTTGCTGACTCCAACCGCGGTATTCGGCAGTTCATCGTCGGCACCGGCGGCGCGGCCCTTTATCCGTTCCCGACCGTCGAGGCAAACAGCGAGTTTCGTTACAACCAGTCGCATGGGGTTTTGGCGCTCGAACTTCGCGACGGGTGGTACGAGTGGCAGTTTCTCGCCACACCGACCGGCGTCGTGGTCGACTCCGGAGCGGGCAGCTGTGTCGTGCCTGGTGAGGGCGATCAGCCCCCGGTTGTGGACATAACGTCCCCGCCCAACGGCGCAGTGGTCGAGTTAGGCACGGCTGTCACTTTTATCGCCACCGCCAACGACCCCGAGCAGGGTGATCTGGGAGGGTCCATCGTATGGACCTCCAGCCTTGACGGTGGACTGGGCACCGGAGCGGCGATCACGACCGACGGATTGGCTGCGGGTTCCCATGGCGTCACGGCCACCGTTACCGACGCCGCCGGGAGCATCGGGGTCGATTCGATAACGGTGACAGTCAAGCAAAACGCCGCACCAACTGTGTCCGCCGGCCAGGACCTCGCCGCCTCCCCAGGCGCGCTCGTCACGTTGCTGGGCACTGTGGTCGACGACGCCTTGCCCAATCCACCGGGTTCGCCCACGGCTCTCTGGAGTCAGGTTTCCGGACCCGGCACGGTCAATTTCGGTAATCCGAACGTCGCCATCACCACGGCCTCTTTCACCGACGTTGGGGCCTACGAGCTGCGGTTGGAGGCGAACGACGGCTCGTTGTCGGCATCGGACACCGTCGTGGTCACCGTCAGCGACGAGCCCGTTACCGTCATCTTCGAAGCCAGGGTTGGTTCGGCCATCGACGACGCCGAAGAGAACACCAGCGGTCGGGTGTCTTTGGCCAGCAGTGATCTGGAGTTGGTCACCGACAAGACGCTTCAGTTGGTGGGTATGCGCTGGGGCTCTTTGAACATTCCCCAGGGCGCCCTCATCACCTCGGCCTGGGTCCAGTTCACCGCCGACCGAACCGAAACCGGGACCATCGACCTTCTGATCAGGACCGAGCAGGCCGACAGTGCGCTGGCTTTCGTTAACGTCAAGTTCAACATCTCGCAACGGCCGCGCGGGGAGGGCGTGACCTGGGCGCCGGGGGCTTGGGTGCGCCACGACGCCGGACCGGACCAGCGGACCCCGGACCTCTCATCGATCGTCCAACAGGTGATCGACCGTCCCGGTTGGGTCGCCGGCAACTCGTTGGTGTTGGTGATAACCGGATCCGGCAAGAGGACCGCCGATTCTTTCGACGGCGGCTCGGGTACTGCGCCGGTTCTTCACCTCGAATACACCGCCCCCTGACCGCTGCCCCCATCCGACCAATTCATCACTAGGTTTGCGATGTGATCCTGCGAGATCTGGTCGGAACGGCGGCGCGGGTGTGTGGTCCGGAGACGACCATCAGGGCGGCGGCAGCCGCAATGAGCGAACGCGGCCACGGCTCGCTGGGAGTGGTCGAAGGGATGCGCCTCCTCGGGGTCATCACCGAAAGGGATCTGGTAAGGGCCATGGCCGCTGGAGCCGACATTGATCAGGTCACCGTTGCCACCTATATGAGCCGCGACCCCGACACCTTCTCGCCGGAATTCGATGTGCGGGAGGCAGCCGACTGGCTGGCAGAAACGGGATACCGTCACCTCCCCGTCGTGGAGGACGGCGAGCTGCTCGGGATTATCTCCATCCGCGACATCCTCCTGTCATTGGTCAAAGGGGACTAACTCCGGGAGTGGTTTTTGCGTAAAAATCCGCCGCATAGCGGCGTTCGGCTCAAGTGGTGACCGCGACACCGACCTGCGACGGGAGGTGTCATGGGACGTCCGAGGACTCCGTGGGCCAAGGTCCGGCTGGTGTTCGAGGCCCTCAACCGGGGGGCCACCTGGGA
>JBQTHI010000138.1:0-19309 GCA_052390035.1 Actinomycetota bacterium
CTTCCGAACCCATGTGAGGCCAACCGCTCTTGGGCGGCAGCCATCAGTGTCGAGCCGATCCCCTGCCTCCAGCGATCCGGGTCAAGGTAGATCGCCAGCACTTCGCCATCGCCGCTCTTGTCGCGGGCGGGGCCCAGCAAGACGAACCCGGCGAGGATCGCGCCGACCTCTGCCACCAGCACCGCCTCGTTTTGTTCCAAGGAAGAGAGCCGCGTCTCCCAAAACGCCACCCGGTCGGGTATGGATAGGCTGGCGAGGAAATCGGCGGTAAGGATGCCTTGGTAGGCCTCCTGCCAGCTCCGCACGTGTATCTCTGCCAGCGGGGAGGAGTCATCCACCGTGGCCGGGCGGACGGTGATCGCCGGGGAGGTAGGGGGCGGAGAAGATTGGGCCATGTCCTAGCCGGTGGCGGCCAGCTCGACCTCGACCGCCAGCCCGTCGCCGGCTATCAACTCAATTGGGGCGACCACGACCCCGGCGTTGCGCAGGTCGCCTTCCACCGAACGCACCATCGACAGCAGGCCGTCACCGGCGGCGACCCTCATCCGGGCGACCTCCGCCCGCATCGACACCTGCGCCTCGGTCTTGGCCTTACGTATCTCACGCAGGATGTCACCGGCCAGGGTCAGCAGTGAAGCCTCGGCGTCCGCCCGAGCAGCCGCGGTGAGGCCGGCCGAATCCGGCCAGGTTGACCGGTGGATGCTCCCCTCTTTCCACCATGACCACACCTCCTCGGTCGTGTATGGGAGGAAAGGGGCGAACAGCTTCAGGATGGTCACGAGCGCCATACGCAGGCTGGAGATCGCCGACGCCCGACCATCACTCCCCTCCGATCCGTAGGCCCGGTTCTTGACCAATTCGAGATAGTCGTCGCAGAAGGGCCAGAAGAACTCTTCGGTCCGTTCGAAGGCGCGGGCGTATTCAAAACGCTCGAAGGCTTCCGTCGCCTCGCCCACCACCCCGGCCAAAGATGCCAGCATCGCCCGGTCGAGCGGATCGGTTGGTGGCGAGTCGGAATCGGCACCGAGGCCCAGAATGAACCTGCTGGCGTTGAGCACCTTGGTCGCCAGCCGGCGGCCGATTTTCATCTGGCCCTCATCGAAAGCCAGATCGATTCCCGGTCGTCCCTGCGCAGCCCAATACCTGACGGCATCCGCCCCAAAGCGGGCAATGAGGCTCATGGGGTCGTCGGGCTGGTTGCCGGCCGACTTGGATAACTTTTTCCGATCCGGGTCGACGATGAAGCCGGAGATGGCGGCGTTGTACCAGGGCAAGGCCCCGATCTCGTAGTGGGCCCGCACGACCGAGCTGAAAAGCCAGGTGCGAATGATGTCATGGCCCTGTGCTCTGAGGTCCATGGGAAACGTGCGAGCGAATAGATCCGGGTCGTCCTGCCAGCCGGAGACGATGAAGGCGGTGAGCGACGAGGTGGCCCAGGTGTCCATCACGTCCGGGTCGGCGGCGAATCCATCCGACTTATTGCGGGCGCCCTCCTCGTACCCAGGGGGAGGCACCGTGGTGGGGTCAACCGGGAGCATCTCGGCGGTGGCGGGGATCGGGGACAGGTAGTCGATTTCGCCCTCGGAGTCGATGGGGTACCAGATCGGGAACGGCACGCCAAAGAAGCGTTGCCGGGTGATGTTCCAGTCACCGGTCAAGCCGTTGACCCAGTTCTCAAAGCGAACCTGCATGAACTCGGGCCACCACCTGAGCTCCCGACTGCGCTCAAGGAGCGCCTCACGATCCGGGTATTTGATGAACCACTGATGCGAGGTGACTATCTCCAGGGGGCGAGTGCCATTCTCCCAAAACTTAACGGCATGAATGATCGAACGTGGTTCACCATGGAGCGCCCCGGCGGCCTCGAGCAACTCGACCATCAGCTTCTGAGCCTGCCGAGTGGTTTTTCCCACCAACCGGTCGTAGGCAGTCTGGGCGGCGACCGCATCAACCGATTCCCATCCCGGCTCACCCCAGGCAACCGGCCGGAGTCGACCATCCCGCTGCACTATGGCTCGCAGGTCGAGGCCCATCTCCCGCCACCAGGTCACGTCGGTGGTGTCGCCGAAGGTGCAAACCATGGCGATGCCGGTCCCCTTTTCAGGATCCCCCAACTCGTGAGCGACGATCGGCACCTTCACTCCAAAAACTGGGGTCATAGCATGTGAACCGAACATGGCCTGATAACGCTGGTCGTCGGGATGAGCCACCAGGGCGACGCAGGCCGGAACCAGCTCGGGCCTGGTGGTGTCGACGAAGATCGGCTCGCCGCCAGGACCGCCAAACGCCAGCCGGTAGTAGGCGCCGGATGTCTCACGGTCCTGCAGTTCGGCCTGGGCCACCGCGGTCCTCATATCAACGTCCCACAGGGTGGGAGACTCGGTGCGGTAGCAAAGGCCCCGATCGAGGAGCCTCAGGAAGGCAAGCTGTGATAACCGGGTCGCCTTCGGGCCGATGGTGGTATAGGTCTGTGTCCAGTCGACCGACAGCCCCACCTTCGACCAAACCTCGTGGTAACTCGCCTCGATTTGAGGCACGACCTGCTGGCACAGTTCGACGAAGTTGGGACGCGAAACGGCCCGCGGTCTGTCAGGAAGTGGATCCGGCGGGGCAAAGTTGGGCTCGTACGGCAGCCCGGGGTCGACGATGGTCCCGGTCAACAGCTGAACCCGGCGTTCGACATTGAGCCCGTTGTCGTCCCACCCCATCGGGTAGAACACCTCTCTTCCCTTCATGCGCTGGTAACGGGCGATGAGATCGGTGTGGGTGAAGCTGAATACGTGCCCGGGGTGGAGGTTGCCGCTCACGGTCGGCGGCGGTGTGTCGATCGAGAAGATCTGAGAGCGGGCCTTGGTCCGATCGAATTGGTAGGTCCCCTCCTCCTCCCACCTCGCCCGCCACTTGTCCTCGAGACCCTCCAATCGGGGTCTCTCTGGCATCCGGGTACTAGAGGCGGGCTCGGCACTCATAGGGAGGCTGAGGGTAGCGGCGCCCACATCTGGCGAGCAGGTGGTCTCGAAAGGGCTGGGCGTTCAGCGGCCCTCGAGGATGCGGGCCAGGGTGGCAAGGTCGGCGACGATCACCTCGGGCTGCGGGCCCGGCAGGCCCCAGGTGGCGCCGGAGCGAGCAAGGAACGCGCCCCGCATGCCCACCTTCATCGCCCCGGCGACGTCCCAGTCGTGGGCGGCGATCATCATCGACCCGGGGACCTCTACCTCCATCGCCGCGGCGGCATGGAAATAGACCTCGGGGGCGGGCTTGAACAAGCCGACCTCCTCCACTGTGATCCGCCGCTCAAAGTAACCGGCGATCCCGGCATGGGTGAGCTGGGCGTCGAGCACCTCGGGCGAGTTGTTGGTGAGGGCGGCCATGCGGAACCCGGCTGACTGCAGCCGTCCCAACGCTTCCTCCACCTCGCCGTGGGCCGCGAGTGTTTTCATCCCCGCCACCACCGTGGCTAACTGCTGATGGGTGGCTTCGAGGCCTCGGCGCTGCACCAGGTTGAACAGCGCCTCGGTGGCCAAGACATCGAAGGGCCGGTGAGCGCCCAGATGGTTGGCGACCAGCGATCCATGCAGCAGTCGAGCGAACCATTCCCCCACTGGTTCGGTGGTCCCCAAAATGTCTCCGAAGACGGCACGAAGCCCACCCAGGTCGAGCAGGGTCTCGTTGACGTCGAAGAACAACGCCTCCGGCCGCCTCATCGTTGTCCCCTCTGGGGTAGCGGTGCGGACTGCAGCCTCTCGATACCCTCGATGAGCAACTGGGGCACCGGCCGCTTCTCGAGGGTGGTGGCGTCGACCACCACCTGGACGTTGATCGCCTCGGCCACGGTCCGCCCACCCGCCTCCCATACCCTCGCCCGGAAGGTCAGCGAGGTGTTGCCGACCTCATCCGCCTTTACCCCGGTCACCACCGTTTCCCCTAGCCTCGCCGGTGAGCGGAAGTCGATTTCGATGTGGCCGGCGACCAGATCGAACCCCTGCCCGTGAACCTCGGCCCAGTTGGTGCCCAACGCCTCGAAGTAGTCGGTCATGGCGTCGTCCAGATAGGTCAGGTAGTTGCCGTTGAAGACGATTCCCTGGGCGTCGGTGTCCGAATAGCGAATCTTGCGCGTGTAGGTGATGGGCCATTCCATAGACCCGCCAACCTAAGGTCGCCGCACCGCCCACGGCCCCCGAAATCGCCTACACAATCACGCGTTCAGTCGTCGGTGACCACCCTGATCTGTCCACGGATCTCCCCTGCCGGGTAGCGGGTGGTGTGAACGTTGACGTAGGCGTTACCGGAGAGCATCGCCGACAGCACCGCCCCCAGGTTCTGCCACCCACAACCATTTCCCACATCGGGGGCGGTGAACGAGCCGTTGACCACCGCCTCGGTCCCCTTGGGCCCGGTGAAAAGGGTCACTCCCACCGGGCCGTTCACCCCCGCCGCCCCACAGTGGATATGACCGGCGAGGGTGTTGGTGGTGAGGTCCTCCCATCGCAACCTGAAGGCCACCGTCGACCCCTGCAACCAGAAGGTGGCCCGGCCCTCAGCATCGGAGACCACCGCCGGGGTCTGCACCTCCTGACCCGGACGCAGCCGCGCCACCAACTGAACGGCGCCGGTGCGCTCCGACTCGTCGTCGTCATCATCATCGTCGGCGAGGGCTACGGCGGGCATCGCCCAAACCAGCGCTGCCGCCAGCATCACGATCAACGGTCGCTGCCAGCGAGCGAACCGGGTGGTGGAAGTCTCAAACACCTCTGCTCCTTCGACCCACGCCCACCGCAACTATACGTAAGCCATCGGCAGGCGGATCGGGGAGGCGACGCGTTACCATGCCTGAACGACGGTTCAGTTAACTGGGAGGTGGCGGCGTGGCACATGAGCGACCCGAGATGTTGGAGCGAAGCACCACTCTCTACTTCGGTCCGTGGTATCGGCGATCTCCCTTCTTCCGCTCCACTCTCGCCGCCGGATGCTCCGCCTATGACATTTACAACCACATGTATCTCCCGGCGTACTACGACGACCCCGACACCGAATACTGGGCCCTGGTGGAAGGGGTGACGATGTGGGATGTCGGAGTGGAGCGCACCGTCGAGGTGTCCGGGGCCGACGCCGACCGTCTCGTCAACTATCTGACCTGCCGGGACCTGACCAAATGCGCGATCGGTCAGGGCAAATACATGCCGGTGATGGCGCCCGACGGCGGGATCGTCAACGACCCGGTTCTGCTCCACGTCGCCGAGAACCGGTGGTGGATGCAACTCGCCGACTCTGACGCCGGCCTCTACGCGCTGGGGGTGGCGGCGGCCGGCGGCTACGACGCCGCCGTCTCGTACCCCGATGTCCATCCGATGCAGGTGCAGGGTCCGCTCTCGGCCAAGACCCTCGCCAAGCTGGTCGGCCCCGCCATCTACGACCTCGAGTACTACTGGCTCGGCCACTTCTCGATCGCCGATATCCGAGTGGTGATCAGCCGCACAGGGTGGACGGCAGTGCCCGGGTTCGAGGTCAACCTGCTCGATCACGACCGGGGCGAGCGCCTTTGGGACTTGGTGGCTGACGCCGGTGAGGAGTTCGGCATCCGACCCATTGCCCCATGCGAAGCCCGCCGGATCGAGGCCGGGATTTTCAACTACGGCTCGGACATCGGCCTGGCCGACACCCCATTGCACGTAACGGGGATGGAGCGACTGGTGGAGACGCAGGCGTCGGATTATCTCGGCAAGGCAGCCCTGGAGGCGCTTTCCGTCAGAGGGGTCGACCGCAAGTTGGTCGGTATCTACCTCGAGGGCGAGCAGCTGCGGGCGGAGCTGTCCGAGACCTGGCCCGTCTATGCCGGAGGGACCCAGGTCGGCCAGGTCACCGACGCAGTGTGGTCACCTGGCCTCGATAGGAACATTGGCTACGTGTGGGTGCCCATCGAGTTGTCGTCACCGGGACACGAGTTGAAGGTGGTAAGCGAAGACGGCGTCGAGTTCCGGGGCACTACTGCAGCTCTTCCGTTCGTCGACCCTCAGAAGAAGGTGCCGAGGCGCAATCTGGCGACCGTGTGAGCGGTACCGTCATGGCCGGTTAGCAACTTGCCAGTGACAGATCGCCCCGTTTGTGTGACCGGCGCTAGCGGTTTCGTCGGATCGCAGATCGTTCGCGAGCTGCTCGAGCATGGCTATCGAGTCAGGGGGACGGTCCGCTCCCCGACCAGATCCCTCGATGAGGGACATCTACCCGCATTGCCGGGCGCCGCCGAGCGCCTCGAACTGGTGGCTGCAGACCTCCACCAGCCGGGCTCCTTCGATGAGGCGATTGCCGGCTGTGGGTACGTCATCCACACCGCCAGTCCATACGTTTTGTCGGTCGCCGACCCTCAACGTGACCTGGTCGACCCGGCAATCGAAGGGACGAAGACCGTTCTACAATCCGTGTTGCGGGCCGGCGACGTTCGGCGAGTCGTCATCACTTCGTCGTTCGCCGCCATGACCGACGAGCCCGCCGGCACCATGAGTGAAAAGGACTGGAACACCAAGTCGAGCCTGAGCCGCAATCCCTATTACTACTCGAAGGTGATGGCCGAGCGAGCTGCCTGGGAAATGGCTGGTGCCCAACCCGGCCTCGACCTCGTGTCGGTCAACCCATCGGTGGTCATCGGACCCTCGCTGGTTCCCTCGCTCAATACTTCCAACGGCACCCTGGTCTCTACGACCAACGGCACCTTCCCCGGCATCCTCAGCTTGTCTTTCGGATTGGTGGATGTGAGGGATGTCGCCGCCGCCCACCGTCTGGCCTTCGAGACCGGATCGGCCCAAGGCAGATATCTCTGCACCGCAGATGTCTGGACCATGCGCCAGGTCGTCGAGGCCGCCAAGGTTGCCGGCCTCGGCGTGCGGCGTCTCGCTTCGCTGCCATTCGACAACCCGTTCGGCACGGCACTTGCCAAGCTCGCCGCCCGGTTGCAGCCGGCCGGCAACCGCGATTACCTACTGACCAACCTCGGGCGTCATTGGCAGGTCGACACCACCAAGGTCCGGACCGAACTGGGCCTCGTGTTTCGATCGGTGGCGGAGACGGTGGTCGACGCCTTTGCCGACCTCATCCGCTGGGGCCACATAGAGGTTCGCTAGGTCGCCGGCTCGTCCGGCTCCCGATCCTTCGTTCGACGCTCGGGGAACGCCCAAATGGCGAGCATCACGAGCGCCAGGGCGGCGAGGCCGAGACCGGCCCATCCCCACTGGCGGGTGACGGAGGACAATCCGTCGGGCCGCGTCGTCTCGGAGGGGAGCATGCCGAGCACGGCCGGGTCGACCCCCAACTCGGAAAGGATCACCGGCTGGGATTGGGCGGAAAGCGACTCCTGCAGTGCTTCGAAGACCACCACGTAATCGATCCGCCGAACCTCGATCACTACCCCGAAGATCCCTTCTGTGCGTTCGACCAGCGGAAAGGTCTGCTGGCCCGCCCCCGGTTCGATCAGATGGGCCACGACCGTGGCCTCCGAGTCGGCTTCCACCTCGAGGTCGAGTTCCATCGTGGTGGCGCTGAGCGGCCGAGCGGAGGCGGTCGCCATCCCAAAGGCACCACCCAGATCGACCCCAGCGGCGGCCGCCGCCGCCACGATTGTCACGCCGGCCATAGCCAACACACTCCGACCGCTGCGCCGCATCATCCCCGCGGGAGACTAACCCCGGCGCAGTACGATTCCTAGGGTGATCACCGTGGTCCAGGGGGACCTCACCGCCCAGGCGGTTGATGCCATCGTGAACGCCGCCAACGAACACCTTCAGCATGGCGGCGGGGTGGCGGCGGCACTGGCCAGGGCCGGCGGCCCGGTCATCCAGTCCGAATCCGATGACTGGGTGGCCGAGCACGGCCCCATCGGACCGAGGAGGGCTGCCATCACCTCGGCCGGCCGGCTGGCCGCCACCTATCTGATCCACGTCGTGGGGCCCCGTTATCGCCAGGGACAGGACAACGCCGGCTTGCTCGAAGAGGCAGTCAGGGCTGCCCTCGACGCGGCGGCGTTGAGCGGCTCCAGAAGAATCGCCATGCCTGCCATCTCCGCCGGCGTCTTCGGATATCCCCGAGCGGAAGCGTGTCGAGTGATAGTCGACGCGGTCCATCAGTGGCTCGACCGCCGGCCCGGTCTCATCTCGGAGGTGCGGTTGGTTGGCTACGACCAGTCGGCAGTCGACGACTTCCAAGCGGCTCTCGAAGCGGCCAGCCGATGAACCGGCTATCCGCCGCCTTCCTGGTGGTGGCTTTGATCGCCGCCTGCGGCGAATCCCAGACCATCACCCCCACCCCCGGTGCCACCACCCCAGCCAACGTCACCACCACCTCGGCCGTGGTCAGCGCAGAAGAGTTCTTCGCTTTTGTCGTGGCCATCGACGAAACGACCCTCACCTTCGACCGAGCGGAGGTCCTCACCGGGGCCGAAGCGCAGGCGGCGGCGGAAGCAGCCGGGGAAACCCTCGAGACCGACTTCTACATCAATAATCCCGACCAGACCACCGAAACCGCTCAACTCGACGAAGCCGGCGCGTACCGGTTGATCGCCTTCGACCGTTACGGCGGCCTGACCGAACGGACCGTCGATCGGCTGGCATTCGTCGACGTTCTCAACGGCGCCGACCAGGATCAGTTCTACGGGATCGTGCCCGGAAACACCCCGATGACCTTGCAGGTCGCCGGTGACGTGGTGGTCGGCGCCACCCAGGTCTACTTCCCCTAAAGGAACACCTCGAGGTCGCCGGTAACCTTCCCCGGTGGTGAAGCCGCTGACCCTTTTCGAGAAGGTGTGGGACCAGCACCTGGTCCGCTCAGTCGACGGGGAGCCCGCCCTGCTCTACGTCGACCTTCACCTCGTCCACGAGGTCACCTCTCCGCAGGCCTTCGACGCGTTGCGGGCGGAGCGACGCCCCGTCCGCCGGCCTGACCTGACCCTCGCCACCATCGACCATGGGGTCCCGACCAACAACCGCCACCTCGGCATCACCGATCCGATGTCGAAAATCCAGATCGATGCCCTGGTCCGCAACTGCGCCGAGTTCGGCGTCACCCTGTTCGGCCTCGACGATCCCCGGTCGGGCATCGTTCATGTCATCGGGCCTGAGCAAGGCCTCACCCAGCCGGGGCTGCTGATCGTGTGTGGTGACTCCCACACCTCTACCCACGGTGCTTTTGGCGCTCTCGCCTTTGGTATCGGGACCTCGGAAGTGGAACACGTCCTTGCCACCCAAACCCTCCCCCAGCAAAAACCCAAGGCGATGGCGATCAACGTCGAAGGAGACCTTCCGCTCGGAGTGATGGCCAAAGACATCATCCTCGGAGTCATCGCCGCCATCGGCACCGGGGGCGCCACCGGCCACGTCATCGAATATCGAGGTTCGACCATCCGCAGCCTCACCATGGAAGGCCGCATGACCATCTGCAACATGTCGATCGAAGGCGGAGCGCGGGCCGGCATGATCGCCCCCGACGACACCACTTTCTCCTATCTGCAGGGGAGGCCCTTCGCCCCGGTCGGGCCGCAATGGGACGAAGCCCTCGAGGTGTGGCGCCGGCTGCCCTCCGATCCCGGCGCCAACTTCGATGTCGAGATCGACTTCGACGCCGCCGGGTTCGCCCCCCACGTTTCGTGGGGCACCAACTCCGGCCAGACCGTCCCGGTGACAGAACATGTGCCCTCCCCCGACCAGGCCAACGACCCCACCGAACGGGATTCGATCGAACGGGCGCTGCGCTACATGGACCTCACTGCCGGCACTCCCATGACCGCCATCGGCCTCGACCGGGTGTTCCTCGGTTCGTGCACCAACTCTCGCATTGAGGACCTGCGAGCGGCGGCGGCCATCGTCGACGGTCACCGGGTCGCCGACGGAGTTTCGGCGATGGTGGTGCCGGGCTCGGGACTGGTCAAGCTCCAGGCCGAGGCAGAAGGCCTCGATCGGATCTTCAAGGAGGCCGGCTTCGAATGGCGCGATGCCGGATGCTCGATGTGCCTCGGGATGAACCCCGACATCCTCGCCCCCGGGGAACGCTGCGCCTCCACCTCCAATCGCAATTTCGAAGGTCGGCAGGGACCCGGCGGACGGACCCATCTGATGTCACCGGTGAGGGCGGCGGCCGCGGCCATCGCCGGGCACATCGTCGACGTACGGGACTGGCATTGACCGACCCGATCCGCGATCGTCCCCACGCCCCGGCCGGATACGGCTTCTCCACCAAGCCCGAGGGAATGCTCGCCTGGGACCGGGTCAGGGAAGCGCTGGGCGCCGCCCAGGTTTACTTCGTGGCAACGGTCGCTCCCAACGGGGCGCCGTATGTGACTCCAATCTGGGGATCCTGGGTGGGCGACCACCTCTACTTCGAGGGGGGAGACGACACCCGCTGGTCACGGAACCTGCAGGCCGAGCCCCGCATCGGATTCGGGACCGTGTCCAACGGCCTTCACATCAACGGACGGGGAAAAGTCGAACGCAGCCCGGCAGGTGCCGAGTTCGGAGCGGTGGCAGACAACTACGCCGGCAAATACGGCTACCGGCCAACCACCGACGACTACCGCCGGGTTAGCCCGCAGGTGGTCATCGCCCTGGCGATGGACAGCCTCGAAGACTTCGCCAAGACCCCCACCCGATTCCGCTTCCAATGAAGCCGATCGCGGTTATCACCGGATCGCTCGCCCCGCTTCCCCGGGCCAACGTCGACACCGATCAGATCATGCCCAAGAAATATCTGAAACGAGTCGAACGAACCGGCTACGGAGAGTTCGTGTTCGCCGAGTGGCGGGAAGCCGACCCCGACTTCGTCCTCAACCGAAGTCAATACCGGAACGCTTCAATTCTGGTCACCGGGCCCAACTTCGGCTCGGGGTCGTCCCGTGAACATGCCCCCTGGGGACTCCAGGACTGGGGCTTTGAGGCGATCGTCGCCCCCTCCTTCGCCGACATCTTCGCCAACAACTGCACCAAGATCGGAATGCTGGCGGTCGCTCTCACCGAGAAGGAGGTGGCCTACCTGCTGGAGTTGGCCGAGGCCCATCCCGACGCGCCCGTCACCATCGACCTCGCCGCCCAGACCGTCACCGCCGATGACGCCGGTGCAGGTCCTCGGTTCGAGGCGAGGTTCGCCATCGAGCCGTACACCAAGTGGCGGCTCCAAAACGGCCTCGACGACATTGGTCTCACCTTGCGGCACACCGCGGCGATCGACTCCTATGAGGCGACCCGGCGCGGTTACCTGCCTCGACTTTCAGCGAACCCTGGGCTCCAGCCAATGATTTCGTTAGTTGGAACCCTGGGTTCGCAGGTTTTCGGGGCCGAGTAAATCGGGCCGGTCGGTCATGATCCCGTCCACCCCCATGTCGGTGAGGCCCTTCATCTCGGCAGGGTCGTTCACGGTCCACACATACACCATTCGCCGGTGACGGTGGGCTAGTTCAACGACCCCAGGGTTCACCACCGGCACCCCGAACCAGTTGGCCGGTACGGCCAGCGCGCTGGTCGCCGGGTGGAAAGGATCGGAACGAGTACCGAGCGCGGCGAACGCCAGTGCCCGCCAGATTTCCCCGGTGCTGGTGGAGGTGGCCACCTTGCCTCCGGTGAGGTGGCGAAACCTGGAAAGCCGCTCGGCAGAGAAGGAACCGACCATGACCCGCTGATAGAGATCCATCTCATCAACCAGCCGGGCGAGGGGCTCCTCGGTGCCGTCGGCCTTCAAGTCGAGAATCCAACCGCTGTCGGGGAATCTCTCCACCAGCTCGGCGAATGTGGAGACCCTGATTCCCGTCCCGCGAAAGGGGAACCCGCCGCCGAGTCGATGCCGGTAGCCGGCGTCGAGTTGGGATAACTCGTCAAACTGCGCCGACCGGACCAGCCCGTGCCCGTCGGTGGTGCGATCGAGCATCGGATCGTGAAAACAAATCAGAGTGCCGTCGAGCGTGGTCCGCAGGTCGGTCTCAAAGAACCGGTAGCCGAGCCCGGCGGCGTTGCGAAAAGCGAGCAATGTGTTCTCCGGCCACAAAAGCCGCGATCCCCGGTGGGCGACTGCCACCCGCCCGAAACGATCAACTGAACGATGAAACTCCGTATCGGTCTGCATGCCAGTCCAAAAGTAGAGCCCCCGAGCCTGACTGGCTGCGGGGGCTCCCCTCCAAATCTGGGCGTCAAGCTGCGCCCGGGCCTCATTCAGTCAGATACGCGGTCCTTGAGACCCTTGGCAGGTGCGAAGTGGGCGTACTTGCGGGCGGGGATGTTGATCTCCTGGCCGGTGGCGGGATTGCGGCCTTTGCGAGCCGAGCGGCTTTTGGTGGAGAAGGTCCCAAAACCGGAGATGGTGATCTTGCGGCCGGCGTCGAGTTCCACGGCAATGATCCCGTCGCCGGGCTCGGTCGAGAAGATGGCATCGACGGCATCGGTGGCGGCCGCCTGGGTCATGCCGGTCTGCTTGGCCAGTTTCTGCGCAATTTCCGTCTTATTCACTTGCCCTCCTTGAGGCTTCTAAACGAAAGGCGCCGATGCGCCTGCGGCCCGTACCTTAGGCGGAATCGGGCCAGTGGGGGAACCTTCCCGTCACAGGATCGCCTTGTTTTAAGACGATTTTTGCCAGGTTGGTATCGGGCCGGTAACCGAGATGGCGATAGCTGTCGGCCTCCAGGACCACCAGGTCAGCGGCGTCGCCGGGGCGAATCCGCCCCTTGCGCGGCTCCTCCAGGGCGAGGGCCCCGCCCCGAGTCGCCGACCACAACGCCTGCTCGAGGGAAAGCCCCATGTCGAGACAGGCGACGGCGATCACCAGTTGCATCGACGAGACATACGAAGTGCCCGGGTTGCAGTCGCTGGCGAGGGCAACCGTCACCCCTTGCTCCCACAACATCGGCCCCGGCGCCTGCCGCGAGCGGATGGCCCAGGAGGCGGTAGGGCAGAGCACCGCCACCACCCCCGCCCGGGCCAGCCCGGCGGCTTGGCCTTCGTCCACGTATTCGAGATGATCGGCCGAGACCGCTCCGATCGAGGCGGCCAGCTCCACTCCTCCGGAGTTGCCCAACTGGTTGGCGTGAAGCCGGGGTCGCAGGCCGTGGAGTTGCCCTGCGGTCAGCACCCGGTGGGCCTCTTCGACGGTGAACGCCCCTCGATCGCAGAATACGTCGCAGTAGGTGGCGAGCCGCGAGGCAAGGGGAAGCATCTCCTCTTCGATCTGCCGGAGATAACCGGTCCGGTCCTCGGCGAATTCGGAAGGGATCTGGTGTGCACCGAGAAAGGTGACCACCACATCGATCGGGAGGGCCTCCCCGACCTGGCGCGCCACTTCCAATGAGGTGAGCTCTGAGGCCGGCTCTAGCCCATAGCCGCTTTTGATTTCGACGGTGGTGGTGCCGTGTTCGAGCATGTATTCGGCCCGTTCCGCCGCCCCTTCCAGCAGGGCGGCGGGGCTTTCGGATCTGGTGGCGGCGACGGTGGAGATGATCCCACCACCGGCCGTCTGGATGTCGAGATAGCTCGCCCCCTCCATCCGCATGGCGAACTCCCGGCTCCGCTCACCGCCAAAGACCAGGTGGGTGTGGGAGTCGACAAAACCCGGAATGACCGCCCTGCCTTCACAGTCGAGCTCGGGGAGTTGGCGGTAACGACCGGGAAGATCGGCCTCCCCCCCCACCCAGGCAACCTCCCCCCGGAGGATGGCGATCGCCGCATCGTCAACCAGGCCGAGGCCGGGCCCTCTCCTGGGATCGTTGGTAACCAGCTCCGAAATATTGGTGACCAGCAGCTCACCGCTCGCCGGTCTGGTGGATGGAAGGGCCACCTCCCGAGCCAGCTCGATGCACTCGGCGCATATTCCCACTCGATGGGGCCCGGCCACGATCCGGTCAGCCTCAGCTTCGGACCGTCCGCAGAAAGAGCAGCGAAGCGTCCGCGCCATGATGTGACTGTAGGAACCGTGCCAAGAGAAAGGGCATAGGATCGAACACGCAAGTGGTCCAATCGATCCCGCCGCCGAACCACCGCCGGATTCCTCCTACGCCTGTGGGAAGCGGTCGGGTGCTGGTCGCGGCGCTGGCGGGGATCGTCGGCGTTTCCGCCGTCTCCCTCATCTCCGGAGTGGTCGATCTGATCCGACCGTCAGCAGACGAAGGGTTCGGGTTCGCCGATGGGTGGGCGGCCGGGCTCGGCCTCGGCTTCCTGGGAGTATTCATTCTGACCGGCGTCGTCTGGATGGTTTGGCAATATCAGGCCCACGCCAATCTGGCGGCGATGGGGCCGGTGCGGTTCCGGCCGGCGGCGGTCTGGTGGTTCGTGGTTCCGGTCGCCACCCTTTTCATGCCGTACCTGGCCGTCGCCGAACTGGCCAAGTCGGGCGAAGACCGGCCCCGCCTCCGACAATGGTGGTGGGGTGCGTATCTGGCGCTAAACGCCACCGCTGCCGTAGCCGCCGTCGTCACCCCGTTTGCCCAGAATCCGGCTACCGGGACCTGGCTTTCCATCGGCGTTGACCTGGTGGCGATGACCGCCGCCGTCCTCGCCATCAACGTGGTCGGACTGGTCAGCGCTGCGCTGACCGCCCGACGGGAGGCATTGTCCTGGCCGGCGGGCAAGCCAAACCTCGCCGTCCCGGCCCGTCTCGGTTGGGGGATGGGCGCGGCGGGGCTGGCCACCGCCAGCGGACTCCTTTTCGGACTGGGATTGCCCCCGGTGATCGAGTCAATCGAGTCGGTGGAGTTGCCGCAGTACGGATTCGACGTCGGCACATGCTTCGACGAGAGAAAGACCCGCTATCCCGAGGTCACCTGCGATGAGCCGCATGACGGCGAGGTGTTCGCCTTGATCGACCACCCCGACCAGCTCACCTATCCGGGTGAGGAACGGATCCTCGGTTGGGCCGAGCCGATCTGTTATGCCCGGTTCGATGACTACACCGGGCTGCCCTACGAGACCTCACCTCTCGAGTTCGATTTCCTCTTTCCGAGCGCCGCCGGCTGGGCCGGCGGGGATCGTCAGGTCGTCTGCTTCCTACGCAGCCCGACCGGGGAGAAGCTCACCGCGCCGGTGGGGACCGGTGTCGAAGCCTGAAGTTCAGCGAGTGGCGAGGCGTCCCCCGCGGCCGGCACCGATGATGTCCGAGACCGCGGTTAGCAGCCGGGCAACGGTTTCGACCTGCCCGGTGGTGATCATCCCGTTCCTCGCCTGATCGACGATTGCCTCGGCCGCCTCGAGGATCGGACGCAGATCAACTGCCTGGCCGTCGAAGGCTTCGTATACGCCGGTGGGCTCGGTGGCTAGGGTCCGCAGCCCCTGTGGGAAGTGGGGCGGGTCGAACCGTCCGGGAAACTTGACCACCCTCGCCGGCGCGAAGGCCACCGACGACCGCGACCCCGGTTGGTCTGGCTCGCCGGCCGGTTCGGCCAGGACCAGGGCTTCAACGTCTTCGGCTAGCGGTGTAAACGCCACATCCTCCTGCGGGTTGTTCCTGACGATTGAAACCGGAAGGTCATCGAGATCATCGGCCAATCGAACCGGCACGACCTCGGTACCAGGCTGGTTGCGACGGGCCGCCTCGATGAGTTCGCGCAGGCGGTGAACCACCGGCGGCGGCTCGGCACCTTCGGTCATAGCGGCATCCGGGTTGTAAGGCCTCACCTCGAACACTGTTGGTGCGGAAGGGGCGGGCGCTTCGACCGGTTCGGGTGCCGTCAGCGAGCGGCGCACATCGCGAATCATCCCCCGCAGCCCACTGGCGGCGCTCATCAGCGGACTTCTGTTCAGTTGGGGCAGCGCGTCGTAGGAGAAGGCGAGGGCGTCGTCGGCGGCGAAGAACGCCACGTCGGCGCCCAGATGGAGTTTGAACCGATCGCCGGAGATGCGCTCGGCCTTGACCTGAGAAGTCGACCAGGAACCAAGCAAATCTTCGCCGGAGACGAGTTCAATCCGACCCCCGATGAGGCTGAGGTCGGTCCGCAGCCATTCGCGAGGGTCGTCTCCGGTTTGCAGACGGCCGCTGAACTTCATGCCTACCTCACTCCGTGTGCTAACTCCATATCGGAAATCAGTGGTCCGACCTTCAACGGTTCTTTCTCCGCCGGAGAGCGAGGCTTCCCTAGCCTGTGAGGATGGCGGTCCACTACCAGCTCGAAAACGACGTGGCGGTCATCACCCTGAGTCGACCCGACCGGTTCAACGCCATCTCGGCCGATCTGAGCAGCGGATTGGTCGCCGCCCTCAGCCGGGCGGGGGAGGAGTCGCGGGCGCTGGTCGTAACCGGTTCGGGCAAGGCTTTCTGTACCGGCGCCGACCTGTCGGATCTCTTGGGTGAATATGAACGTGGGGGGCCCGACCTATCCAAGGTCGTCGGCGAGCGCTTCAACCCCATCGCCCATCGCCTCCTCACCGTTCCGGTACCGACCATCGCCGCCGTGAATGGTGCGGCCGCCGGCGCCGGGGTGGGCATGGCCCTCGCCTGTGACCTGCGGGTCTTGTCGGCCGAGGCGTTCTTCTTGTCGGCTTTCATCAAGCTGGGCCTCATCCCCGACACCGGCTCCACCTGGCTCCTCGTTCGTCACCTCGGTCTGAGCCGGGCGATCGAGTTCACCGCCAGCAACCGCCGGATGCCGGCCGTCGAGGCGGCGGCGCTTGGCCTGGGACAGGTGGTCGAGTCCGACCGTCTCATGCCGGTCGCTCTCGAGCTGGCGACCGGATTGGCGTCTGGTCCCACCCCGGCCTATGCCGCCAACCGCCAGGCCCTGTACGGCGCCGCCGCCCTCGACTTTGAGGCGGCGCTCGACGCCGAAAGGGATCTGCAGGGTGCGCTGGGCGCTAGCCCCCTTCACCTGGAAGGGATGCGGGCCTTCATCGAGAAGAGGCCCGCCGACTTCCGCCGAGTGCCGGGAAGTTAGGTCAGCCGCCCGGGCGGTAAGGCGCGGTTCGGCCCGCTCGTTGCCTCACCCGGCGGATGGCGCCGAACAGCTTGAACGTCAGCCACACCGCCAGCACCGCCAGCACGATCACCACCACCAGAGCGATCACCGGGAACGCCACCGCCAGGGCGACCAGACCGGCGGTGAGACCGTCCTCGAAGATAGAGAGTACGATGTTGGAGAATGGCTCAGGTGAGGTGTTGACCGCCGCCCGGGTGGTGGCCTTGGCCGAATGGGCGGAAAGGGCCAGCGACCCGGCCAGGATCGCTCCCAGCGCCGACCCGACCGACGGCGAGTCGCCGGCCAGCACATAACCAAGGGCACCCGCTCCCAGCGGGCGGACGACCGTGTGGATGGCATCCCACACGTTGTCGATGTAGGGAACCTTGTCGGCCAGGAACTCGACTCCGTAAAGGACCCCGGCGACGATCATCACATCGGTGCGTTTGAGCACACCGGGTACGTCGATCCAACCGATGCGCCCCGCCAGCCCGAGGAGGAAGGTCACGAGATAGAGGTTGAGCCCGGCAGCCCATCCGGTCCCGGCCAGGAGTCCGATCGTGTCGAGCATCAGTCCTTGACGATGTAAATGGTGATGTTGATCGTACCGCTCTCCCCTTTACCGAGGGCGACTCCCACTGCCGTGTTGAGCCAGGCGAGATCGGCGTTGCCGGTCGTGAAGGTCAACAGCTCTTGGGGGTGGGCCTCGGTAGGGCTCTTTACGATCGACACTCCGGACGCTCGATAGGCCACCGTTTCCCGCTTGGTCCCAATGGTGCCCCTGATGTCGAGGTCCATGTTTCCGTCCGACCTCACCAGCGAATAGTCGACCCCCGCCACCGGCCGCTCGCCCTGCCAGTGAGGCGAGGTCGCCACCCCTTCAAACCCAAAGTCGATCCTGGTTCCTTGCGGCATGTTGCCGAGCATGCGGGGAGCGAGGGTGGCCTGGATCGTGCAGAACTCGTCGAGGGTGGGCATCGGTGACTCCCTTGGGGTGGCCGGACCTGGTAGGTGAAGAACCGCTACTTAAACAGATGCCAGACCGTCGAGAGCGGCGAGGAAACGATCGTTTTCTGCCGGAAGGCCGATCGACGCTCGCACCCAGTCGCCGTGGAGGACCCGGACGATGACCCCCTGGCGGAGAAACTCGTCAAAAGTGGACCGGCCGGGTCGGGGCCGCAGGTAGACGAAGTTGGCCTGTGACGGCACGTACTCGAGGCGACGGTCGGCCAGCGCCGCCTCCAGGCGTTCCCGCTCGGCGCGGTTGAGACTCGAACGGTCCGCCACCTGATCGGGATGGCGGATCGCCTCCATCGCGGCCACCTGGGCGACGGTACCGACGGTGAAAGGCGCCTGCGCCCTCCGCAGCTCGAGCAGGGTTTCCGACCGTCCGATGGCATAGCCGATGCGCAGCGCCGCCAATGCGAAGATCTTGGAGAAGGTCCGGGTCACGACCACGTTCGGTCGGGCGAGGGCCTCTCCGACGGCGGTGGTGTAATCCGGAGCAGTCACGTATTCGTGATACGCCTCGTCGACGACGACGAGGACCGACTCGGGCACCCGGTCGATCAGCCCCTTGACCGCGTCGGCGGAGAGGTATGCTCCGGTGGGGTTGTTGGGGTTGCATATGTAGAGGAGGGTGGTGTCGGGGCGGATGGCGGCGGCCAACGCGTCGGGATCGAGACCACCCGCCCCGGTGAGCCCCACCTCGATCGTCTCGCTCCCCGCCACCTTGGGGGCAAGCCGGTAGATGACGAAAGATGGCCAGGGATACACCACCGAGGTCCCCGGACCCCCCAACGCCAAGGCGAAGATGCGGATGAGCTCGGAGCTGCCACCCCCGAACATCAGCTGATCGGGTTCCACGCCCACCCATTCCGCCACCGCTCTGGCCAACTCGTACCAGCCGTTGTCGGGGTAACGGTTCACCCCGTTAAGCACCCCTTTCATGGCTTCGATCACCTCGGGAAACGGCGGCAGCGGGTACTCGTTGGAGGCGAGCTTGATCACCTCGTCGGGTGCTAGCCCCAAGCTGCGAGCCACCTCTTCGATCGGGCGGCCGGCTTCATACGGCGGGATCGAGCCAACCCCGGGCCTGAGCTTCGGCATCCCTGTGAGGCTACCGGCAGTCTGTTTTCTGCGTAGAAATCCGTCGGCGGTTTCAAGCGCTGGCCGCGACAAGTACGTTGTAGCGCTCGGCGGGGGTGTCCCAGCCGAGGGTCTTGCGTGGTCGCTCGTTGAGGAGTGCGGCGATCTAGTCGAGTTGTTGCTGACTGTAGACCGATAGGTCGGTCCCCTTGGGGAGGAACTGGCGGACGAGGCCGTTCCAGTTCTCGTTCGACCCTCGTTGCCAGGGGGAGCGGGGGTCGGCGAAGAAGACCGGGATCCCGGTAGCCACGGTGAACCGTTTGT
>JBQTHI010000139.1:0-29822 GCA_052390035.1 Actinomycetota bacterium
GACGAGCGGTGGAACCTGATCGAGACGGTGGCCGGACGAGTAGCCGAGGTGGTTCTCACCCGTCCCTTCGTCGCCCAGGTCACAGTCACCGTGCACAAACCGCAGGCCCCGATTCCGCTGCCGTTTGGCGATGTGTCGGTGACATTGACCCGCTCGAGGGAGTAGCCGGCATGCGGGCGGCGGTGGCCCTTGGCTCCAATCTTGGTGATCGGCTTGGCTATCTGCGTTCCGCGGTTTCGGGTTTGGGGCAACTCGGCCAGGTGGCAGCGGTCTCTTCGCTTTATGAGACCGACGCGGTGGGAGGGCCCGAACAAGGTCGGTACCTCAACGCCGTCGTCGTGCTTGAAACCTCTCTCGAACCGGTGGTGCTGCTCGCCGCCCTACTCGACCTCGAAAAGGCCAACGGTCGCCTCCGAGGTGAACGCTGGGGACCGCGCACCCTCGACCTCGACCTGATTGTTTATGACGATTTGGTCATCGAAACCGATGAACTCCGACTGCCCCATCCCCGGGCCCATCAACGGCGTTTTGTGACCGAGCCTCTCAACGAAGTGTGGCCCGACGCCCGGCTGGCAAACGGCGCGTCCCGATCGGCCCCTCCGCCTCCGGGCGGTGTTACCCGTCTTTCCGGATCATGGACCGGAGGAGAGGTCCACTTTGTCGATCAAGGAGGACGATGGGTGGTCATCCAGGGAATCTTGTTGACCGGATGGGCGGTGGTGACGGTCGTCACCGGCCGACTACCACCAGAGGGATGGCGGTGGTTTGGCCTCGTCCTGGCTACCACCGCTGTCGCCTTCGGAGGTTGGGCGGCGCAGACCATGGGTCGGGCGTTCACCGCCTTTCCCGCCCCCAATCCACATGGCCGCCTGGTGACGTCGGGGCCCTTCTCCGTTGTTCGCCATCCGATTTACGCAAGCCTGGCGATGTTCTTGCCGGGTGTCTCCATCCTCGTCGGTTCCTTGACGGGACTGGCAGCGGCTGTCGGAGTCATCTGCTACTTCTACTTCAAGTCGACTTGGGAGGAGCGGCGGCTAAGAGTGGCCTACGCCGGATACGCCGAGTATGCCAACCAGGTGCGTCACCGACTGATCCCCGGAATTCTTTAACTCGCCATGGTTTCCCCCCGGCCCCGGGTGGGGGCTGCTTCGACCCAGTGTCGGTGGATGGCTCTTCGGGGCAGGCAACTAGCCTTTGGCCACGGACCGGTACCCGAAGGACTGGAGCCTGATCGTTGTGAGAATCATTGTCGCCGCTCCTGGCCGGGCGGGAGGATCGCTGGCCCTCGCGGCGTCCGCTGCCGGGCATTCCATCGTCGGAGTGGTGTCAGCATCGTCGGCGTTCGCCGGCCGTTTCGCTCAGTTGTCATACGACCGCCCACTCCCGGCGGCCGAGCTACTCGTCGTCGCTGCCATGGATCGAGCGATTGCGCCCACCGCCGCCCGCCTGGCACCCCATGCGAAGGAGACGGAGGCGGCCATCCACCTGTCGGGGTTCACCTCGGTGTCCGCCCTCCATTCCCTCGCAGACGCCGGATGCCAGGTTGGGTCGTTTCATCCCCTGCAGAGCCTTCCCGATCCCGAGACAGGGGCGGCCAGCCTGGCCGGCGCCTGGGTGGCGGTGACGGCGGTCGAACCGCTGGCGGGGCGGCTCGACGAGTTGGCCGCCAGCCTCTCGATGAGGCCGTTCCCTCTTGCCGACCAAGCAAAACCTCTCTACCACGCAGGTGCGGCCGCCGCCTCGAACTCGGTTGTGGCCGCCCTCGACCTGGCCGAACGTCTCTTCACCGAGGCGGGAGTCCCCTTCGCAGCTCTTCAGCCGCTGGTCGACACGTCGGTTCGGAACGCGTTCGCGACCACCCCGGCGGAGGCTCTGACCGGTCCAGTCGCCCGCGGCGATTGGGCGACAGTGGCGGGCCATCTGAAGGCCGTTTCCGGTCTGGGAGAAGATCGCGTTACCCAGTTCCGCGGTCTGGTCGAGGCGGCTGCCATAGCCGCCGGTCGACGACTACCCGCCCACCTTGGCGAAGACGGTCGATGAATCTGGTTCGCACCTTCGCTGATGCCCGCCGGCGATACAAAGGCAGGGTGGCGCTCGTTCCCACCATGGGATACTTCCACGAGGGACACCTTGCCCTCATGCAGGTGGCGCGGGCCGCCGCCGACACGGTGGTGGTATCCCACTTCGTCAACCCGCTCCAATTCACCGACCCAGCCGATCTGGATCGTTACCCCCGCGACCTCAATCGCGATCTCGACCTGGTCCGCCCGACAGGTATCGATGTCGTGTTTGCACCTCACCTCGAGGAGATCTACCCGCCAGGTGCTCGCACCACAGTGACGGTTGAGGGGGCGGCCGATTGGATGGAGGGGCGATACCGCCCGGGACACTTTGTTGGGGTGGCAACAGTCGTGGCCAAGCTCTTTGCCGGCCTCCGGCCGAACCTCTCATATTTTGGTCGGAAGGACGCCCAGCAACTGGCGTTGATACGCCGCATGGCCATCGATTTGGCGTTTCCGACTTCTGTCCTCGGGCATCCCACCATTAGGGAAAAGGATGGGTTGGCGCTATCGAGCCGGAACGTCTTGCTCGAAGCGTCGGACCGCCCTGCTGCCCTCCTGTTGAGCAAGGGCCTGATGGCGGCGGCGGACCGCGCCGAAGCCGGGGACGTTGACGGCCGCTCACTGATTGCCGCCGTGAGATCGGCCACCGACGGCCTTCCCGTCGACTACGTCGAACTTGCCTCCCAGGAGGGGGCCGAAGGCCTGGCAATCCTCGACCGACCGGCCTTTCTGGCTGCCGCGGTCCACGTCGGGGGGGTTCGGCTGATAGATAATGTCAGCTTCGACCTCGTGGCCGGCCAGGTCATCGCCGACCGGGGGGTCCGCCTCGATCACCCCAGCATGGTCTACGGCTGATGCTCCTGCTTTGTGACGTTGGCAACACCACCACGGTGGTCGGGTTGTTCGACGGAGACCGCATCCTCTATCGCTGGCGTATCTCCACCGATCGTGAAAAGACCGCGGACGAGAGCCGTTTGCTGCTCCGCTCGATGCTCGACGAATACCGCGGTCCGGTCAACGGAGGCGCCTTGTCCTCAGTGGTGCCTCCTCGCACGGAGGCATGGAGGGAGGCCATGGGTGCCCTTATCGACGGCCCGTTGGTCGTGGTGGGCCCCGGGGTGAAGACCGGAATCGCCCTCCTGGTCGACAACCCGAGGGAGGTAGGCGCCGACCGTGTTGCCAATGCCATCGGGGCCATCTCGGTGTTTGGCGCTCCGGTGATAGTGGTCGACTTTGGCACGGCTACCACCGTCGACCTGGTCGGTCCCGACGGATCGTATCGGGGCGGGGCGATCGCCCCCGGCCTCGAGGTGTCGGCCGATGCGCTGGTCACCCACACCGCCGCCCTCCGTCGCGTGGAGTTGGTGCCTCCCCGTAGCCCGGTCGGTCGGTCGACGGTCGAAGCCATTCAGAGCGGTCTGATCTACGGATGTGCTGGCCTGGTTGATGGCCTGGTTAGTCGTGTCTTGGAAACGCTCGACGCTCCGTGTCCGGTGGTGGCGACCGGCGGTCTCGCCTCGATGGTGGCAGCGCACACCCGAACCGATCTTTTGGTTGAACCCGACCTGACCCTGCTGGGCCTCGCCCAGATTTATGCCCGCAACCAATAGAAACCCGGCAAGGGTGGCACACCCCGGTCGGACGGCTTTACTACTGCAACCTCGATGTCTGAGTCCGACCGATATCCCAACTACCACCCGGAACTGATTCCCTATCGGTTCGAACGGACGGCCTGGGCGGCCGATTTACACCAGCGATTCGCCGATCTGGCGCCGGGCGCCGGGACCGGACACCAGGTCACCGTGGCCGGACGGGTATTGCTCCACCGCTCGTTCGGGAAGCTGGGTTTCGCCACGGTCAAGGACGACACCGGTCGCATCCAGCTGCTGGCCGACGCCTCCTTCCTCAACCCGACGATGATGACGGCCTTTACCGACCTGGACCTCGGGGACTGGGTTGGCGCCAGCGGAGAGGTCATCACCACCAAGAAGGGTGAGTTGAGCGTGCGGATCTCGACGCTCGTGCTCTTGGCGAAATCGCTGCGTCCTCTTCCTGACAAATGGCATGGGATGGTCGACATCGAGCAGCGGTCGCGCCAGCGCTATGTCGATCTGATCGTCAACGAAGACGCCCAGCGGGTTGCCCGGGCCAGGGTCTTGGTGCTGGCCGAGCTGCGACGGCAGTTTGTCGAGCGGGGCTACCTCGAGGTGGAAACTCCGGTTCTCTTGACCGAAGCCACCGGAGCGCTGGCCCGGCCCTTCGTGACCCAACACCAGGCGCTCGATCTTGACATGCAGATGAGGATCGCCCTCGAGCTCTATCTCAAACGGTTGATCGTTGGTGGGCTGGAGCGGGTATTCGAAATAGGCCGGATCTTCCGCAACGAGGGGATCGACGCGACCCACTATCCCGAGTTCACGATGCTCGAGTCCTACCAAGCCTTAGCCGACTACAACGACATGATGCGGCTGGTCGAAGAGTTGTTCTCTGCCGTTGCCATCGCTGTCAATGGGACCGCAGTCATCTCCCACAAAGGCCGCGACATCGACCTCGCCCCTCCATATCGCCGGGCTCGTTTCATGGATTTGGTAGCTCAGGCGGTGGGCGAAGCCGTCTCGTTCGACGCTCCGATCGAACCTCTCCGGGACCTGGCGAGTCGCCATGGGATCGAACCTCAGCCCGGGTGGGGTCATGGACGGCTCGCCGCCGAGCTGTATGAAGAGCTGGTCGAAGGCGAGATATGGGAGCCGACCTTCGTAATCGATTATCCGAAAGAGATCTCGCCGCTGGCCCGGACCCACCGCAACGAGCCGAATCTCACCGAACGCTTCGAGCTCGTCATCGGAGGGTCGGAATATGCCAACGCATTCTCCGAGTTGGTCGACCCCGTGGATCAGCGGAACCGCTTCACGGCCCAGGCCCAGGCCAGGTCGACCGGCGATGACGAAGCCCATCCGATCGACGAGGACTTCCTCCGCGCCCTCGAATACGGGATGCCGCCGACCGGCGGTCTCGGCATCGGTGTGGACCGACTGGTGATGCTGCTGACCGACACGGATCACATCAGGGACGTGATCCTGTTTCCCACGTTGAGGCCGGAGTAGCCGGCCGCAGGTCAGGCGAAGTTGGGTACGTCCGGCAGGGCGGTGCGCGCCGCACTGACTGCCAGGTCGAGGTAGTCCTCGGGCCGGGTCGATTCACTTTCGACCGCCACAATCAGCCCGAATCTGATCTCGGAGGTCACCTCGGGATTGGCTACAGCCTCTCGTAGAGTGGTCCGCATACGGGAAACGACCGTTGCTGCTCCGTGCCGCTGGAACTCCCGAAGCACCACGGCAAAGGTGTGGTCGTCGAGGCGGCCGATGTCATCCACGGCCCGTCCGGCATCAGACAGGGCGATCGCCACCTTGCGGGCCAGATCGGTCGAGGCCGCTGTGTTCCGGTTGGCCATTGCCGGAATGATGATCGACATCACTCCGAACGGTTCGCGTCGCCGGTTCCACCAGGTCCAGGCACGGCGGATGGCGTCGAGCACCCCATTGCGATTGAGCATGCCGGTGTCGACATCGATCGGGATGAAGGCATCGACCAGCCGGCGCAGTCGCTGGATCTCCTCGTCTCTCGAGGCCAGCAGCATCTCATAATCTGCCGTTACAAGCCTTTGATCGGGTTTCCCTACCACGCCGCGTGCATCGGCAGTCCGTGTGCCCACTTGAACCTTTTGAGCTGGTTTTTCGCGACTTGCCGTCGAGCCGGTCAGACCCGGTTGCGCTCGGTCTCGACCCGTTCCACCAGGAAGGCGCCCATCTCGGAAAGGATGTCCTTGGCGGGGCTGGGCGGGAGGTCGGCAATGTGGCTCTGGGCATGCTCCAGGCGATTGAGAGCAAGATCGATCGCCCGATCGACCCAACCACCACCCCGAATCAGGGATATCGCTTCCTCTACTACCCCCTCGGGGTAGGGGCGGGGCCTTCCGAGGAGGTGACGGAGCCGATCTCCCTCGGGTCCCTGAGCAGCAGAGAGGACGGGAAGCGTGAAGGTTCCTTCGCGAATGTCCGACCCGGCCGGTTTGCCGAGGGTGTCCTCGGTTCCGACCAGATCGAGAGCGTCATCGGAGAGCTGGAAGACCATGCCGAGTTCCCAAGCCCATGCGCTGAGTGCATCCACCGCCTCGTCGGTTGCATCGGCGGCGATGGCACCGAGGCGGGCGGAGGTCCGGATCAAGGCGGCGGTCTTGCCGGCGATGACCCGTTCGTATTCGACCTGGGGGTGGTCGAGCGAGTCGATCAGCTGCAGCTCGCGGGTCTGGCCTTCGACCAGTTCGGCGTAGGTGGCCGCCAGTAACCGCACCGATTCTCGGGACAGATAGGTGGCCGCCACCTCGGATGCACGAGCCAGGAGGAAGTCGCCCGCCAGGATGGCGACCGTGTTGGTCCAGTTGGCGTTGACAGAGGGGGCCCCCCGGCGAACGTCGGACTCATCTATCACGTCGTCGTGGTAGAGGCTTCCGACGTGGATCAGTTCGACGGCCACCGCCGCTTCCACCGGACGCCCATCCAAGCTGGGGGACCTTGGGCCGAACTCGGCGGCGAGCAAGGCCAGCAATGCCCGGAATCGCTTGCCTCCGGCCAGCAGCAGATGTTGGGCGATCTTGGTGAGGTAGGGGTCCTCGGAGGTGGCGGCCTCGAGGAGCCTTTCCTCCACTCGGGTAAGTTGCTCCCAAATATGGGTCAACGGAATCAAACCGCTCAGATCTGTCATCACCACAGCCGAGAATCGTACTGACAACCGACCACGCCAGATCAAGCAGGGGTCCTAGGTAGAGGTCCCCTCTCGATATAATCCGATTGCCTCGCCAGGGGCACTGAGTCAGGAGACGGAAAAGTTGTTTGAGCGCTTCACCGATCGAGCCCGCCGAGTGGTGGTGCTGGCCCAGGAGGAGGCGCGAGGGCTCAACCACAGCTACATCGGCACCGAGCACATCCTGCTCGGGCTGCTCAACGAAGGCGAAGGGATCGCCGCCCGTGCTCTGGAAGGTATGGGAATAAGCCTCTCCGGGGTTAGAGAGCAGGTGGTGGAGATCATCGGTCAGGGTGCCCAGGCACCGAGTGGACACATCCCGTTTACCCCGCGGGCCAAGAAGGTGCTCGAGCTATCTCTTCGCGAGGCCCTGCAACTCGGCCACAACTACATCGGCACCGAGCACATCCTGCTCGGTCTGATCCGCGAAGGGGAGGGAGTGGCCGCCCAAGTCCTTCAAAAGCTCGGCGCCGAGCTGACCAAGGTCCGCCATTCGGTCATCCAGTTGCTCAACGGGTCGGGTGCCGGCGAGGAGCAGGCAGCCACCAGCAGCCACTCGTCTAGTCGGGAGTCGACCCCGTCAGGGTCGACGGTCCTCGACCAGTTCGGACGCAACCTCACCCAGATGGCCAGGGAGCGCAAGCTCGACCCGGTAATCGGGCGAATTCGGGAGATCGAGCGGGTGATGCAGATTCTTTCCCGCCGGACCAAAAACAACCCGGTGCTGATCGGGGAGCCGGGGGTCGGGAAGAGCGCCATCGTCGACGGCCTCGCCCAGCGGATCGTGGCCACTGAGGTTCCGGAGACCCTCCACACCCGCCAGATCTACACCCTCGATTTGGGGGCGTTGGTGGCCGGATCACGCTATCGGGGCGATTTTGAGGAGCGGCTGAAGAAGGTTCTGAAGGAGATCCGCACCCGGGGCGACATCATCCTCTTCATCGATGAGATCCACACCCTGGTCGGCGCCGGGGCCGCGGAGGGAGCCATCGATGCCGCCTCGATCCTCAAGCCGATGCTGGCCCGTGGCGAGCTGCAGACCATCGGTGCCACCACCCTCGAGGAGTACCGCAAGTACCTCGAGAAGGATTCGGCCCTCGAGCGGAGATTCCAACCGGTCAAGGTGGACGAGCCGTCGGTCGCCGACACCATCGAGATCCTCAAGGGTCTGAAGGACCGATACGAGTCCCATCATTCGGTGCGGTTCACCGACGACGCCATCGTCTCGGCCGCCAACTTGGCCGATCGCTACATTTCCGACCGCCATCTCCCCGACAAGGCCATCGATCTGATCGACGAGGCCGGTAGCCGGATGCGCATATACCGACCGGCCCGCGATCCCGACCTGGCCGAAATCGACAAGAAGGTCTTCGACATCCGCCGCCAGAAGACCGATGCCGTCACCTCCCAGCAGTTCGAACGGGCCGCCCAGCTGCGCGATCAGGAGCGGACGCTGCTCGCCGACCGGGTCGGGAGGGAGCAGGATCTCAAGGAGACCGGAGGCGAAACCGGTTGGGTCATCGACGAGGAGGAGATCGCCGAAGTCCTCGCCCAGTGGACCGGCATCCCGGTGCATCGGCTGACCGAAGAAGAAACCGCCCGTCTGGTCCAGATGGAATCGGAACTGCACCGGCGCATCGTCGGCCAGCACGACGCCATCGTGGCGGTCTCGAGGGCGATCAGACGGACCCGGGCGGGGCTGAAAGATCCCAAACGGCCCTCGGGCTCGTTCATCTTCCTGGGGCCCTCCGGGGTCGGCAAGACCGAGACGGCCAAGGCTTTGGCCGAGTTCTTGTTCGGTAACGAAGATGCCCTCATCCAGCTTGACATGCCCGAATACATGGAGAAGCACACCGTCAGCCGGCTCGTTGGCTCTCCTCCCGGTTATGTCGGCTACGACGAGGGCGGCCAGCTGACCGAGGCAGTGCGGCGCAAGCCGTTCTCGGTGGTGCTTTTCGACGAAATCGAAAAGGCCCATCCGGACGTGTTCAACACCCTGCTCCAGATCCTGGAGGACGGGCGGCTGACCGATGCCCAGGGCCGGACGGTCGACTTCAAGAACACCGTCATCATCATGACCTCCAACCTCGGCACTCGCGACCTACGCAAGAAGTCGGTCGGCTTCCACATCGAAGGTGAGGACGTCACTTACGAAGCGATGAAGGAAAGGGTGACCGAGGAGCTCAAGCGCCATTTCCGTCCCGAGTTCATCAACCGGCTCGACGAGATCATCGTCTTCCACGAGCTGACCATCGACGAGATCAAGCTGATCGTCGATCTGATGCTGAAGAGAGTGCGGACCCAGCTGGCCAGTCAGGGCCTCGACCTGGTCCTCACCGACGACGCCAAGGGCTTCCTCGGGAACAAGGGTTACGATCGGGAGATGGGTGCCCGGCCTTTGCGGCGGGCGATCCAGCGTCTGCTCGAAGACGCCTTGTCGGAGCGGGTGCTGCTCGGTCAGTTCAAGGCCGGTTCAACCGTGCTGGTGACCATCGAAGAAGGCGCCGACGAGCTCACCTTCGAATCGGTCGAGGCCGCCCCCGCCAGCCCGACGGCCGCCATGGCCGAGAACTGAGACTCGGTCTCGACCGAGCCTCGTCGACCCTTTCACCTTCACCCTTCGGGACCTCGTTCACAAGATCGCCGGGAAGCCCGCTGCCCGGATACTGATCTTCACCGCCGGATCGGTGGTGACAGAGATCTTTCTGGGCCAATGTGATCGCCAAAGGCATCATCACCATGGTGTCGATCCCCTGGATCTACCTCGTTCGTCCTCCCCGGCTTGCCCCGATGGAAACTGTCGACCGGTAAGGCCGGTCGCCGCCGGGGTCGCTATCCTGCGGGGCTTGGCGGGTGCTTACCCGCCTTTCCCACGGAAGGAATAGATAGTGAAACACAACATCCGCGTGCTGTCGCTCCTGGCGGCGGTGATGCTGGTGCTGGCCGCCTGTGCAGGCGGTCCCGCTGCGACTACCGCGGCGCCGACCACCGCCCCCCCGGTGGAGACCACCGAGGCACCCGAGGAAACGACGACGGTTCCCGGGGAGACCACTACAACAGGGGCCGCCGCCAATCCGGTGGCGGTGTGCCTGGTGACCGACCTCGCCGGCGTCGACGATCGCAGCTTCAACGCCAGCGCCTGGCAGGGCGTCCTCGATTCCGCCGCCGCCGGTTACGTCAGTGGCGATCCGATCCTCCTCGAGTCGGACGATCAGAGCGACTATCAGCCCAACATCGACCAGTGCCTTTCACAAGGCGCCCAGCACATCGTCACGGTCGGCTTTGAGTTGGGTGAGGCCACGGCCAGCAACGCTGCTGCCAACGCCGATGTGAACTTTACGATCGTGGACTTCGGTTATGACCCGGACATCCCCAACGTCCGCGAGCTGGTCTACCAGACCGACGAGGCGGCTTTCGCCGGCGGGTACCTGGCGGCGGGGGTCAGCCAATCGGGCATCATCGGAACCTATGGCGGCCTGAACATTCCCACTGTTTCCATCTTCTTGGATGGTCTCACCCGAGGAGTGGCCCATTACAACGAGATCAAGGGCACCGATGTCCGAGTCGTGGGCTGGGACGTTGATGCCCAGGACGGGAGCTTTACCGGCACCTTCGACCCGGCCGATCCGGCCGTGCGGGCGCTATGTGAAAGTATCCTCGACGAAGGGGCCGACATCATGTTGCCGGTGGGTGGGGCCATCAACCTGCCGTGCGGAACCGCCATCCTCGACCGCGGTCTCGACGCAGCCCTGATCGGCGTTGACGCCGACGCATTTAATGCGATGCCGGCCGAATATCAGGATTTGTGGCTCGTGACCATCGAGAAGGGCATTGCCATCCAGGTGCAGCGCTCGATTGCCGAACACGCCGGTGGCATGTGGACCCCCGGTGGTGTCGTCGGCAATCTGGAGAACGACGCCGTCGGACTCTCCGAATATCACAGCTGGGCCGACCGGGTCCCGGCCGAGTTGGACGCCGAAGTCCAGCAGATCCTCGCCGACATCAAGGCAGGTGCGCTCGACGCCAGCTTCTTCCAAGTCGGCTGACCATCCCCGCTGACCGTAGAGAATGCCCCCGGCGCTCCGGCGCCGGGGGCATTCTCCTTCTAGTGTGACTCCATGGCCCTCGAGTTGCGCGGAATCACCAAACAGTTCCCCGGGGTCCTGGCCAATGACGATGTCAGCCTTAGCGTGGGCAGCGGTGAGATCGTCGCCCTGCTCGGCGAGAACGGGGCGGGCAAGACCACCCTGATGAACGTTCTGTACGGGCTTTACCACCCCGACGCCGGGACCGTCGCCATCGAGGGCGAACCGATCAAGCTCACCTCGAGTCGCGATGCCATTGCCGCCGGGATCGGGATGGTCCACCAGCATTTCATGCTCGTCCCGGTATTTACCGTCGCCGAGAACGTGATCCTCGGTCTCGAACCGACCGGGCCGATGGGGGTCATCCAGGCCGATGACGCCCGGGAAACCGTCCGGAGGATCTCGGAGCGTTACAAGCTGGAGGTGAACCCCGACGCCATCATCGAAGATCTCCCGGTAGGTGTGCAGCAACGGGTCGAAATCATCAAGGTCCTCAACCGCGAGGCGAGATACGTGGTCTTTGACGAGCCAACCGCCGTGCTTACCCCCCAGGAGGTTGAGGAGTTTTTCGCCATCGCCCGTGGGCTCAAGGCAGACGGCAAGGGAATCGTCTTCATTAGCCACAAACTGGACGAGGCCCTGGAGATCGCCGACCGAATCGTGGTCATGCGCGGCGGTCGCAAGGTCGCCGAGGTGTTGCCGAGCGAGGTAAACGAGGAAGACCTGGCCCAGATGATGGTCGGGCGGCCGGTGGAATTGGTGGTGGAGAAGACACCGGCCCAACCGGGCGATGTGGTGCTGGCTGTCTCCGATTTGGTGGTGCTCGACGATCGCAATCATCGGGCATGTAATGGGATCACTTTCGAGGTCCGTTCGGCGGAAATTGTCGGCATCGCCGGGGTCCAGGGGAACGGTCAGACCGAGCTGATCGAGGCGCTAATGGGCCTGCGGCCTTCGCTGGCCGGCGCCATTGTCCTCTCCGGCCGGGACGTCACCGGCGCCGCTCCCCGCAGCCTCCATGCCGCCGGCGTATCCCACATCCCCGAGGACCGCCAGGAGAGCGGTCTGGTGCTCGGATTCACCGTCGCCGAGAACATGATCCTCGACTCCTATTACGAGGAGCCCTTCTCGCGCGGGCTGATCATGGATTGGGACGCCACCAACGCAACCGCCGCCCGCTTGGTCGACGAATACGACGTCCGCACCACCGGCATCGACGTGCTGGTCTCCAACCTCTCTGGGGGAAATCAGCAAAAGGTGATCGTGGCCCGCGAGTTCGACCGGGATGTTTTGCTGGTGGTGGCCTCCCAGCCGACCCGCGGCATCGATGTCGGTTCGATCGAATACATTCATTCCCGCATCGTCGAAAAACGGGACGCCGGCGCGGCCGTCTTGGTGGTTTCCTCCGAGCTCGACGAGATCAGGGCGCTCGCCGACCGCATCCTGGTCATCTACGAGGGCCGCATCGCCGCCGAATTTCTCCCCGGAGCCGACGTGACCGACATTGGCCTGGCGATGTTGGGGGGTGGGGAGTGATCGGCACCACCGCGCCCACCCGCTCCGAACCTCCCGGCGCCCCCTCGCCGGTAGGGAGGATCATCGGCCTCGGCGCCACTACCCGCCAGGCACTGCTCCTTCCCACCCTTGCCTTCATTACCGCACTCGTGATCGGGGCGATCATCATTGCCTTCACCGACATCGAGGCCCTCCGTCTGTTCGGCACCGACCCGGGGGGGTCGATCGGCGTAATGATGTCGGGGATATCCACCGCCTATCGGGCCCTCTTCCGGGGTGCGGTCGGATCGATCTATGCCATCTCCGAATCGCTTTTTGCCGCCACCTCGCTCACCCTGGCCAGCCTCGGCGTGGCTCTGGGCTTCCGTGCCGGCCTCTTCAACATCGGTGGTCTGGGCCAGATGATCATCGGCGCCATCTTCGCCGTGTGGGTCGGTCTCTACATGGCCCTGCCCGGCACTCTCCACATTCCACTGGCCTTGCTGGCCGGAGTGCTGGGGGGGATGATCTGGGGCGGTTTCGCCGGCCTCCTCAAGGCCCGCACCGGGGCGCACGAGGTGATCACCACCATCATGCTCAACTTCGTTGCCCTCTTCTTCATCCAATGGGTGCTCACCACCCGCCAGTTCCAGGACCCGGGACGTAACAATCCGGTTTCCGCCGTACTTCAACCGACCACCCATCTACCGAGACTGTTCGGCTCCAGCTATCGAGTGACCATCGCCTTTCTCGTTGCCTTGGCGATGGTGTTCGTGGTCCACTGGCTGCTGTTCCGTACATCGGTCGGATTCGAGTTCCGGGTGCTGGGTCTGAACCAGCAGGCCGGGCGTTATGCCGGGATGAGCGTGAGTCTGCTGGTCACCCTGGCGATGGCGTTGGCTGGTGGGCTGGCGGGAATGGCGGGCGCCAACCAGGTGATGGGCCTCGAGCCCTACAAGGCCAGCCCGGCGGTGGCCGGGTCGGTGGGCTTTGATGCGATCACGGTCGCCCTCCTCGGACGTTCCAATCCTGTGGGGGTGTTGTGGTCGGCCCTGCTGTTCGGGGCGTTGAAGGCGGGGGGTCGGGAGATGCAGGGCGCCGCCCAGATCCCCCTCGACCTGGTGGTCGTCCTCCAGGCCCTGATCGTCATGTTCGTGGCCGCCCCCGAACTTGTCCGGGCGGTCTACCGCCTGAAAGGCCGGGACGAACAAGGCGGCCAGATGACGAGGGGGTGGGGGGCATGACGGTGGTGGCTGTCGCCGAGCCGGTCAGGACGAGGGCCACGGCCGAGGTTCGGCGTTCGGTGGTCGTCGGGTTCGTGCTTCTGGCCCTGGCGTTGGTGGTGTTGTGGGTGTTCGGAGGGGGAATTGGTGAGGACCCCACCGCCACCTTCAACCTCAGCCTCCCCAACGATCGTTTCCAGGACCTCTCCTGGGCGGTCAATGCCCGTACGCTGGCGTGGGTTGCGGCCGCGGTTATGGCCGGGCTCGGCGCTCAGCGTCTGGCCAGATCAAGGCTGAAGTGGACCAACCCCGCCCTGGGACTCGGACTCCTGTTGTTCGTGCTGGCCTTCCTCTCGTGGGCGGCGGCGGGGTCGAGCTTCAGCATGGTGGGGATGCTGCGCTCGACCGTGATATCGGCGGTGGTGGTGACCCTGGGGGCATTGACCGGGATCATGTGCGAGCGGGTGGGGGTGATCAACATCGGGATCGAGGGCCAGCTCCTCACAGCCGCCTTCGCCGCCACCATCCTGTCGAGCGCCTTCGGCACGGTGGCCGGAGTGCTGGGGGCGATGGCGGCGGCGGCGTTGCTCGGCGCCTTGCTGGCCTGGCTGGCGATTCGATTCCGGGTCGATCAGATCATCGCCGGGGTGGTGATCAACATCTTTGCCCTTGGCTTCACCTCTTTCATGGCGAGTCGGGTGTTGTCAGAGGCCCAGGACCTGAACGCCCCCGCTCGGGTGCCGGCGTGGCGGATTCCACTGCTCGCCGACATCCCGGTGATCGGCCCGATGTTCTTCGACCACACGTTTTTCGTCTATGGAATGTTGATCCTGGTGATCGGCCTTCACCTGGCGTTTTTCAAAACCCGGTGGGGCCTCCGGTCCCGGGCGGTGGGCGAACATCCCAAAGCCGCCGACACCCTGGGCATTGACGTATACCGGGTGAGATACCGCAACGTGATCCTCGGGGGGATGATCGCCGGCTTCGGCGGAGCCTTCCTTGCCCTCTCCCAGATCTCGCGGTTTGAGGAGGACATGACAGGTGGGATCGGCTTCATCGGCCTGGCGGCAATGATCTTCGGACGATGGCTCCCCTTCGGGGCCCTCGCCGCCGGGATGGTGTTCGGATTCTCGGGTGCCCTCGCCCAAAAGGTGGCCATCCTCGGAACGCCGATTCCGTCCGAATTTCTCTTGATGGTCCCCTATGTCGCCACGATCATCGTCGTCGCCGGTCTGGTCGGGCGGGCCCGGGCCCCCGCCGCCGACGGCCAGCCCTACATCAAGGTTTGATCAAGGCTTTCAAGGGGTTGCCGAAGGGGCAGTGGTGTTGGTCGAGGTGTCGGGAGCCGGGTAACCGATCACGGTGATGCCTTCGATGGCCAGTTCGTCAAACGGCTCTTGATCCTCCACCACCTCAGCCGGGTAGACGCTCTGCACCGTGATTCGAATCCAGTTGGCGCGGATGGCGGCGAATTCGAACGATTGCTCCCCGGGGGCGTTCTGTAGCTCTTGAGGCAAATTGAACGGGTTGGCTTCGGCTTCGATGGTTATCCCCTTCGCCCGGTAGTTTCGGCGGAATCGGACTTGGTCATCGAGGTTGGTCCACAGGATCCGCTCGACCATCATCGGTTGGGAGAAGGTGAGCTCGATGATGATCGACTTCTCGCCATCAGGAAGCTCGTTGTAATTCACCTGGAACGAACCCTCATTCGAGTCGATCAGGTTCGAGCAGGAGAAGTCGCCCCCGAGGCCCTCCGGAGTGCAGTTAGCCACGAGAATGTCGATCGGGGCAGGGTCGGCTATCTGCACGGCGAGGCTCGTTGTGCTTGCTCCGGCGGCGAGAGTGGTGGAGCTGACAACCCCTCCGCCGTCCCGGAAGAGGTTGATGAGGAGGGCGATCAGCACCACGCCCAGGGTCAGGCCGGCGATCGCCAGGACCGCTCTGACTCCCGCCGGGCTCTGCACCGCCGGCCGGGGGGCAGTGGGCAAAGGTCCTTGGCGCAGCCGTGCCCCGCACTCCTCGCAGTGTCGGTTTCCCGGCGGGTTGGGGGCTCCGCAGGAGGGGCAGATGATCGGCTCACCACGGAGAGGCTCCTCGCGGGGAGGGGCCCCCTCCAGGTCAAACGTCTCGAACTCAGCGTCGTCATCGGATCGATGCCCGTCCCCGGCCAAAGGATCGATCCAACTGCCGCACGTCGGACAAAACTCCTCATCGATAACGGTGGCTCCGCAATTCTCACAAATGTGTCTTGCCATCCCGGGCCGGTATTGTGGCATGGCGATGGTTTATTCGGTGATCAGGCAGGCCGAGCCATGGACGGCTGGCTCCGTCATCGCTGGTGTCCTTCTGGCCGCCGGGGGCGCGTATCTGCTGTGGCGAGAGGCCAAGAAACCTTAAGCACTCCAGGATCTCCGATTCCTGTCCCACCCACTCGGTACGTTCCAGACCGTGACCTACCGGTGCTCGAGCTGCAACTACCACTCCGGGAAATGGATGGGATTCTGCCCGTCCTGCGGCGACGACACCCCTTTGCTCGAAGGTCCCGACCGATCCCGGACGGCGGGGGTGGCCGCCAACCCGATTCCGCTGGGATCGATCGGCGACGGTAACGAGCCGCGCAGCCAGATTGGTATAGGCGAGCTCGACCGGGTCTTGGGCGGTGGGCTGGTCAGGGGCTCGGTGGTCCTCTTAGGCGGGGAACCAGGGATCGGGAAGTCGACTCTGCTGTTGCAGGCAGCCGCCGCATCCGCCCGTCAGGGCCGCCAAACCCTGGTCGCCACTGCCGAGGAGTCTGCCGAGCAAGTGGGCCTGCGGGCGCGCCGGCTCGGGCTTACCGATGGTCATGAGGCCGACCGGGTGTTGCTTCTCCCGGACGATGACCTCGACCGGATCATCGCCACCGCCGTCGAGGTCCGGCCCGATCTGCTCGTAATCGACTCGATTCAGACCGTTAACTCGAGAGATGCCGACGGGGGGCAAGGCGGCCCGGCCCAGATCAGGGAGTGCGGCAGCCGCCTCCTCCGATTGGCCAAGCAACAGCAGCTGGCGGTGATGCTCATCGGACACGTCAACAAGGATGGAAACCTGGCCGGACCGAAGCTGCTGGAGCACATGGTCGACGTGGTCCTCAGCTTCGAGGGCGACCCCGACCATGGACTTCGCGTCTTGCGTACGCTCAAGAACCGGTTTGGTCCTACCCATCTCGTCGGGATGTTCGAGATGAACGGCGAGGGCTTGAAAGAGGTGGCTGATCCGAGCCGTACCTTCCTCGCCGATTGGCGAGGGGAGGTTCCGGGCACTGTGGTATTCCCCGCGGTCGAAGGGAGGCGCTCAATAACGGTTGAAGTCCAGGCGTTGGCCAATGTGACGGTGATCTCCCCCCCGCGACGGTCGGTGCGGGGGGTCGATCAAAACCGGGTGCATCAACTCCTCGCCGTTCTCGGCCGGCATGGAGGTCTTCGCCCCTCGCAGATGGACGTCTATGTCAATGTTGTGGGAGGGTGGCGGATCGATGAACCCGCTTGCGACCTCCCGGTAGCGCTCGCCATCGCCTCGTCGTTCCTCGAAGTGCCCCTTGGAGGGGTGGCGGCCTGGGGAGAGATCGGGCTGGCCGGAGAGGTGCGGCAGGTTCCCTTTCGGTTGCGTCGAGAGGAAGAAGCCCTACGGGTCGGGGTGGAACGAGTCATCGCCCCCTCGCCCGATCAGCGACTAGACGTGCCCACCGCACTGCTTGCCGCCGGGCTTTGGTGATAGCCTGGCAGATCGTGCCCACCCACCAAGCCGACATCCCGGGCACTGGTGTGTCCGGCGGTTTGCCCGACCGATTGCTCGAGTTGCTGGCCAGGGTCGCGCCTGGTACTCCCCTTCGCCAGGCTCTGGAACGCATTATCCAGCAGGGGAGCGGAGCCCTGGTGGTGCTCGGCTACGGCCCCAACGTCGAGGAGATCAGCTCCGGCGGCTTCCGGCTGCTTTCGGTCGGGTTCAGCCCACCCCGGCTGGCCGAGTTGGCCAAGATGGATGGAGGGATCATCCTCGATGATGAGTGGGATCGGATCATCGCCGCCAACGTTCACTTCCTACCCGACGCCAGCCTCCCGACCGACGAGACCGGGTCACGGCATCGAACGGCGGAGCGCTTAGCCCGGCAAACCCAAAAGCCAGTCGTGGCAGTCAGCGAGGGCCGGCGGCAGGCCACACTTTTCTTCGACGGCCACAAGCTCGAACTAGCCCGACCAACGGTCCTCGCCGCCCGCGCCAATCAGGATCTGCAGACGCTCGAGCGCCTTCGCCGCCGACTCGACAACGCCGACGAGCGGCTGGTCCTTCTTGAAGTCACTGGTCTGGTCACCTTTCGGGCGGTCGTCAGCGTCATCCAGCAAGCGGAACTGGTGCGGAGGATCGGACGCCAAATCGAAACTCAAACCGTCACCCTGGGCGGGGAGGCCCGATTGATCACAGTCCAACGTGCCGAACTAACCCGGGGCGTCGATCAGCTTCTTCTCACCACCCTGGCCGACTATCTCGGGCCGAGCGATCAAGGCGACGGCCAGGCGAGGCAGGTGGCTGAGGCGATGGAGGCGCTCGGGTTCCTCACCGACGCCGATCTCGAGGATCTGATCACCGTGGGTAAGGCGGCGGGATTTCCCGATCTGGAAGATCCGGCCTTCGCGCAGGGAATCCGCCTGCTGGCGAGGGTCGGGAGGATCCCGGAAGCGACTCGGGAGCTGCTACTTCGCCACTTCAAGTCACTCGATGCGTTGCTGTCGGCGACCACCGGCCAACTCGAAGAGGTTGAAGGAATCGGAGCCACCCGGGCAGCGATTCTGCAGCGGAGTTTCGACCGGTGGCGAGCCGTGGCCAGCACCTGGGAACCCGACCCGGTCTGACGTTTACACTGCCATCTCTTCTTATGGTCCAGAAAAAGTCCGTCCCTGCTAGTAAAACGTCCGTCCGTGCCGCCAAGGCGAGCAGTGCCAGGAAGACATCGGCCAATAGGGCCCCCTCCGGAAAGCCCGCCATGACGAAGCCATCGCCAAATCAAGGAGCGCCGGCCAAGAAGGCATCTGCCAAGAAGGCCCCTGCCAAGAAGGCCCCTGTCAAGAAGGCCCCGGTCAAGAAGGCCCCGGTCAAGAAGGCCCCGGTCAAGAAGGCCCCTGCCAATAAGGGCCCCGTCAAGAAGGCCCCGGTCAAGAAGGCTCCGGCTAAGAAAGCTCCGGTCGCCAAAGCCCCAGCCAAGGGAGGAGCAGCGGCCACCGCGGCCCCGGCGGCCAAAGCCCCAGCCAAGAGAGGAGCACCGGTCATCACGGCCCCGGCGGCTAAGGCATCGGACAAGAAGGCTCCCGGGAGGACACCTGCTCCCCAACCCGAGCCGGCCAAGGAGTCACCGGGTAAAGGGAAAGGTGGTGCCGGCCCCCGCCCCGAGCCGGTCGCTCCGGCGGTGCCTCCGGTTCCGGCCCGTCCGCCCAAGCCGGTTTCCAAATACAGCGTCGGGGACAAGGTGGTCCATCCCCAACATGGCGCCGCAACCATCGCCAAGCGGGTCAAGCGGGACTTCGCCGGCGAAGTGCGCGACTATTACGTTCTAGACATCTCAACCGAATCACTCACGGTCATGGTTCCGGTAGAGAAGGTGGATTCGGTGGTGCGCTCGGTCATCTCCAAGGCGGCGTCGCGCAACGTGCTCGCATCGCTGAAAGAGGAGCCACAGGAGGCGGGCGCCAACTGGAGCCGCTGGTACAAAGTCCTGACCGAGAAGATGTATTCGGGAGACATCTTCCAGGTCGCCGAGGTGGTCCGCGACCTCTCGTCCGCCCAGCAAACCAAAGGTATCTCGCCTGCCCTCAAGCGAATGCTGTCCAAGGCGAGGATGACCCTCATATCCGAGCTCTCTTTCTCTCTTGAGGTCGACGAGGAAGAGGCCACCCGCCGTCTCGACAAGGCGCTGCCGAAAATTGAGAACCCGCTGGTTCCATTGATGTGATCCCGGGCGCAACCGAATTCCGGGTCGGCTTGGGAGTCGACGCTCATCCAATCATCCTCCGGCCTCCGGTGGTGATAGGAGGTGTCGTAGTCGACAAAACCCGGGGAGTCGAAGCCACTTCGGACGGCGATGTAGGAGCCCATGCCGTAGCCGATGCGCTGCTGGGCGCAGCCGGCCTCGGTGACCTGGGAAGCCACTTTGGGTCGGACGATCCGACCTGGATCGGAGCCGACAGCATGAACATGTTGCGAACCGTTGTACGCATGGTGCGAGCTGCTGGGTGGTGGGTGAACAATCTCGACCTGACGGTGCTCGCCCAGGACATTCGTATCTCCCCACACCGCGAGGCCATCCAACGGGCCTTCGCCACGGTGCTCGAAACCAAAGCGATCTCGGTGAAGGCCACCACCACCGACCACCTCGGGTTTTTGGGTAGGGGTGAAGGCCTGGCGGCCGTGGCGGTGGTCAGCATTACCATCTGACCCAGTTGCTGGTCCATTCCACCCTTCATCGCGGTCTGGTCGAACTCGTCCCGGCCGTCCCCGGAGAGGTCGGCATCTATGTCTGCGGTGCCACCGTGCAATCCGAACCTCATGTCGGTCACGGGCGCTACGCCGTCGTGTTCGACATGATCCGCCGTTATCTGGTGTGGCGTGGTCAAAAGGTGACATTCGTTAGGAACATCACGGATATCGACGACAAGATCATCACCGCCGCGGCGGCCGCCGGCGAAACCGTGCCGGACCGGGCAAGGCGAATCGCGGGAGACTTTGCAACGGCGTACCGGGCGCTGGGGGTCGCGGAGCCGGACTTCGAGCCCAAAGCCACAGAGCATGTTCCGGAGATGGTCTCGCTGATCCAACGGTTGGTGGCCCAGGGTCTGGCCTATCGGGTCCCCAACGGCGACGTCTACTTCGCCGTTCGCGCCCTTGAATCGTACGGGAAGCTGTCCGGCCGCAAACCCGACGAGATGCGGGCCGGGGCCAGGGTGGAGATCTCTGAGAGCAAACACGACCCTCTCGACTTCGCCTTGTGGAAGTCGGCGAAGCCGGGAGAGCCGTCGTGGGACTCCCCGTGGGGACCGGGCCGGCCGGGGTGGCACATCGAATGCTCGGCGATGGCGGCTCGTTACCTCGGTTCGGACTTCACCATTCATGGCGGCGGCACCGACCTGATCTTCCCCCATCACGAAAACGAGATCGCCCAGTCGGAAGGTGCCACCGGTACCACCTTCGCCCGCTATTGGCTGCACAATGGGTTGCTCAACCTGGCCGGCGAAAAGATGTCCAAGTCGACAGGGGTGCTGGTGAATCTGCAGGCCGCCATCACACAATACGGCGGGATGAGTCTGCGCCTCTTCTACCTCCAAGCCCATTACCGATCACCGCTTGACTACTCCGAAGAATTGGTTGAAGCCTCCGCGGCAGCCCTCGATCGAATGCGACGATTCTTTTCGAGAGCTCCGATATCCGACGACGTCCTCCCTGATCCCAGCCTGATGGAACGCTTCACCGCGGTCATGGATGAAGACTTCTCCACCCCCGAAGCGCTCGCCCTGTTCTTCGACGCCATCGGTGAGGCCAACCGTACCCTCGACGAGGGAGTGGTGCCGGCAGGTGTAATCGCTGCCGTACGCCAGATCGCCGACGTGCTCGGTTTCGTAGTCGAGGTGGAGGGAGACCTCGAAAATCTGGCCGGCGAGATCACTGCACTTGGGGGCGAGTTCGGCGTGATCCCAGCCTCGGCGAAAGAAACCCTTGAGGCTCTACTCGCAGTTCGGGTCGGTGCCCGGGAGGTCGGGGACTTCACCAAGGCCGACCGAATCAGAGACCGTCTGGCCGGGTTGGGGATTTTGATCGAGGACACGGTTGATGGCACGCGCTGGTTACGGAGATAGGGTTGAAGGGTTACATGCAGTGGCTGCCGCGGCTACCGCCGGGCGGGTAGAGGAACTATGGGTAGAACGGGGTCGCCTCCGCCGGCCCGAGGTTCTCGCTGTCACCGAAGTGGTAGTTGCAAGGGGAGGGCGGGTCCTCGAGGTTGACGACATTGCCGACCTGGCCGATTCGGACGCACCGCAGGGAATGGTGGCCCGTTGCCGGCCGATTCGCGATCGGGCACTCGAAGACCTGGTGCCTGAGGGGCGGCCGGGGGCGGTGATGATCATCGACCACGTGGTCGATCCTCACAACGTGGGAGCGATCGCCAGATCGGTGGCAGCGGCCGGCTTCGACGGGTTGGTGACTTCGACCCGGCGGGCTGCGCCCTTATCGGCAGTGACATTCAAGGCGGCCGCCGGAGCGCTCGAGACGTTGGCCGTGGTCCGGGTGAACTCGGTCGCCGAGGCCCTCTCCCGTCTACAGAAGCTGGGACTGTGGGGCATCGGCCTCGCCTCCGAAGGAGATCAACACCTCTTGGGGCTCGGGGTGCTCACCGAACCGGTGGCATTGGTAGTAGGCGAAGAGGGCCGCGGGATTAGCCGGCTGGTCCGCGATCGCTGCGACCTGCTCGCTTCGATCCCATTGGCAGGTGCCGTCGACAGCCTCAATGTCTCGGTGGCGGCTGCCCTGGCCGCCTTCGAGGTAAGACGAGCCCGCCAGGCCCGGTAGCCTTGGGGCCGACACGCTGGCGTAGCTCAGTTGGCAGAGCACCCGCCTTGTAAGCGGGAGGGCGTGGGTTCGATTCCCTCCGCCAGCTCCCTCCGGTCCCGATGCCCTCAAACTGCAAATCCGAGGCCTCGGCGTGTGTAACCGATACTCTTGCCCGGGATGTTGGATCACCTGTCGCGGGCTGTCCTCGACCTTGAACGGGGTTGGTGGCTCCTACCGGGTCCGAAGGACGAACTCGTATTCGAACAACTGGGCATCACCGCGGCGGCCTATTACAGTCGTTTGGAGGGGCTGCTCGACGACCCCGCGGCCTTCGGATATGACCCGATGACCGTCCTCCGGCTGCGGCGCGTACGCGCGACCGCCGGTGAACCATGGGGAGCCGCCGGCGTCGGAGGGGACTGACATGCCGGGACGCCATGCAGCTCCGGTCGACTCCAACTTCTATCGCGATCTGGCTGTGATGGTCGGCGGGATCATCATCGTCGGGGCTCTCGTTTATCTGGTTCTCTCGATCTTTTTCGGCAATGAGAACACGGCCAGCAATACCACGACGACCCAGCCGTCCTTCACCACTGTAAGCCAGGCGCCTGAGACGACGGTATCCACCACGGCGACCACCCGGGTCACCACGACGGTGGTTCCTACCACCACTACCACCGCCATTCGCCCCCCTGCGGAAGTCCGGGTTCAGGTGCTCAACTCAACTCAAATAGGCGGGCTAGCCCGGGATGTCACCGATGACTTGGCGGCAATGGGATATCAGACAATTCAGCAAGCGGACCATCTTCCGGCCATCGAGCAGTCCCGGGTCTGGTTCGCACCCGGATTTGAGGCGGAGGCAGCCGCCCTGGCCGAGGCCGCAGTGCCCGATGCCCTCGTCGAACCGCTCCCCGAACCGCGGGAGGATGTGGACATAGTGGTGGTGCTGGGCAGCTCCTATCAGCCCTGAAATGGCTGGCAGCTGGGAGCGGCAGGTCAGCGCCTGGCCGGTGGGAGCCTGGGTTATGGTGCCGGTTCTCCCCATCGTGGCTGTGGTGGGCGTGTCCGCCACCGTGTTCTCTCCCGGCTTGGCGCTGGATGCAATTTCACTATGGCCGGGCCTTATGCCGGCGCTTGTAGGGCTGATTGTGATCGCCGTCCGTCGGGCATGGTGGCGAAGGTCGGGTGCCATTCCCCCCCTCTGGATCTTGACCTGGATGTCCCTGGCCGTCGCCGTTCATCTATCCGGTTGGGCGGCGCTGCCTTCAGCCAGTGCCGAGTTGACCGGAGGTCCGTCCCGATCGGGTCTGGTCAGTGTGACGGCCAGCCCGGCCGGACGATTGGTGATCGGGCCCGAGCGGGGCGTGGCGCTTTATCGGGTGCGTTTTCTCAGGCTGGGAGGTGAGGTTGGAGTACCGGTGGCCGATGAGGTGACCAGAAGCGACAGCTTGGCGGTCACCGTTCGGGATGCCGGCACTACCGACTGGTTTCGCTACGCCGGCTGGCACCTACTCCTGTCGACCTCTCCTACCTGGGGCCTCAATCTGCGAGGTGATGTGTCGGCCGATCTCAGCACGCACCACCTGGCGTCGCTGGCCTTGGCAGGCACCGGTCGCGTGACATTGGGAGCAACCGATCGGTCCGTTCGGGTCACGGTGACCGGCGCCTACGAGTTGATTATCCCGGCCGGAACTGCCGCCGCCGTGACCGGCCCCGCCTCCGTACCGGCGGGCTGGCAGACGAGTCAGGGTGTGACATCGGCTCCCACCGAGGGCAACGGGTGGGACATCTCGGTCCTTCCAGGGGCTTCCCTGGTCATCATCGAGGCCTAATTACAATCGCCGGCGATGACCGGTGAAACCTCCTCGGAGCGCGTTCAACGGTTCGCCCTCGTCATTTGGAGCATCGTCGGAGTGGGTGTCCTCTTCTGGCTGTTGCTGCAGGTGGCAGAGAGCGTGCGGATTATCTGGCTGCCGCTGGCGTTTGCAGCCGGCTTGGTCTTCCTCCTCAACCCGATGGTCGAAAGGTTGCAGCGAGCCGGAGTCCCACGCATCGTGGCCACATTCCTGGCCTTCTTGATGTTCGTGGCTCTGGTGGTGGCCGCCGGGTTTCTGTTGGTGCCCTTGATTCGCCAGCAGAGCGCAGCCTTCGCCTCGGAACTGCCCGACATTTATGAGACGGTCGCCCTTTGGCTGCAGACCATGGGCGAACGATTCGACATCGAGCTGGGCCCGCCCCCAACACTCGACATCGTCCAGGAGTGGCTGGCCGATCCCGCTAACCAGCAAACGATCGGCCAGGTAATCGGCAACTTCGGATCGCTGGGCGGGAGGCTCATCCGGGGCGTCGCCGAAGGCCTCGCTGTACTGATTCTTGCGCCGCTGCTCGCCCTCTACATACTCCTCGACCTGCGCCGGACCAAGGAATTGGCGACCGAGCTGACGCCACCTCGCATTCGGGAAGAGGCGGTTTTCGTGGCCGGGCAGGTGACGACGGCGATGGGGAGCTTCGTCCGTGGCCAGCTGCTGGTCGCCTTCATCGTCGGGGTGGCATCGTCGGTCGGGCTGTGGTTGCTCGACATTCCTTTCTGGCTGATCATCGGGATCCTCTCCGGCATACTCAACCTGGTGCCCTTTGCCGGCCCGATAGTGGGCGGAGCGTTGGCAGCTCTGATCGCCCTCCTCGATGGGTCGATCACCAAGGCGCTCCTGGCGGTGGCGATCTTCACTGCCATCCAGCAAACCGACAATCACATAATCACCCCCCTGGTGCAACGAGCTCGGGTGAGGCTCTCCCCGTTGGTGATCGTGCTGGCCCTGATTGTCGGCGGGGCCCTGGCGGGTTTGCTGGGGGTGCTGGTGGCGGTGCCGCTCACTGCCGCAGTGCGCATCCTGGCGGGGCATATGTGGAGGACCCGAGTGCTAGGCCAGTCGTGGGCGGAGGCGTCGTCGCGGATGATCGAGACGACTCCGCCACCAGACCGGATCGCCGGCATTCGCCGCCGCCAGGCCGCCGGTCAGCAGAAGCTCTTCGACACCGCTGAGCAGCCGGCGCTGGCTGAGCAGGCGGCTCTCGTCGGCCAGCCCATCGAAGAGCAGCCCCTCGAGCCGGCGGCAGCTCAGGATTCGAGTTCGCCCAGGTAGGCCTTGGACAGTTCGGGGTTGGCGAGCAACGCCTCAGCCGTGTCTTTCATGACGATGCGGCCGGTCTGGATGACGTACCCCCGGTCGGCGATGCCTAGCGCCACGTTGGCGTTCTGCTCGACGACCAGGATGGTTATGCCCTGCCGGTTGATTTCGGCGATGGTCTCGAAGACCTGCTCGACCAGGATGGGGGCAAGGCCCATCGATGGTTCGTCCATGAGCAGGATGTTGGGCCGGGCCATCAAGGCTCTTCCGATGGCGAGCATCTGTTGCTCGCCGCCGGACATGCTTCCCGCCTTTTGGGCGAGACGCTCCTTGAGGCGGGGGAACATCGTGAACACCCGCTCCATGTCGGCGGCGATCTCGTTGCGATCCTCGCGGATCTGGGCGCCGATTTCGAGATTCTCGCGTACCGACATCTTGCCAAAGAGGCGGCGGTTCTCGGGAACCATCGTGATCCCCTTGGCAACGATTTCCGTGGTTCGGAGGCCGTCGATTCTCTCGCCTCTCAGCTTGACCGTTCCCCGGCGGGCCCGAACCATGCCGAGAATGGTGCGGAGGGTGGTCGACTTGCCAGCTGCGTTCGATCCGAGCAGACAAACAGTCTCTCCCTCGCTGACGGTCAGGCTTACGCCGTGCAGGACTTCGGAGGCGCCATAACCGGAGACCACGTCCGTCATCTCCAGGGCTGGCTGGCTCATTCTTTCCCTACCTCGCGAGCACCCGCCTTACCCAGGTAGGCCTCGATGACCTGTTGGTTGGAGGCCACCTCGTCGTAACTTCCCTCGGCTATTTTGATTCCATGGTCGAGGGCCATCACCCGATCGGAAACACTCTTGATGACGGGCATGTCGTGTTCGATGAGCACAATGGCGTAACCGCGGTCGTCACGCAGCCGGCCGATCTGTTCGATGAGCCGATCCTTTTCGGCCGGGTTCATCCCCGCCGCCGGCTCGTCCAGCAGCAGAAGCTTCGGTTCGGTCGCCATCGCTCGGGCAATCTCCAACCGGCGGCGGTCGGCGTAGGCCATGCTGGAGGCGAGTTGATGTTGGCGAGGAAGTAGCCGGTCGCCGAAGAAGGCCAGAGCCTCTCTGGCCTTAGCGGTGATCTTGTCCTCCTCGTCGACGGTCCGTTTGCCTTTGATCAACGCTCCAGTTAGACCTGCTCTTGTCCGGCTGTGCTGACCCACCATGGCGTTCTCCAACACGGTCATCGCATTGAAGAGGCGCACCGATTGGAAGGTCCGCGCCATTCCCAGATGGGTTAGCGCGTTGGGTTTGAGTCCGGCAATGTGCTGACCGTCGAACACCATCGTCCCCTCATCGGGGGAGTAAAACCCGGTGACGATGTTGAACAGGGTGGTCTTCCCCGCCCCATTGGGTCCGATCACGCCCACGATCTCCCCGTAGTCGGCATGGAAGTCGACGTCGCGGACCGCCTGCACCCCGCCGAACTTCTTGGAGACGCCGGTGATCTCGAGCAGGTGGCTCATTGCAGCCCCTCGGCGGCCGCCGGGGTGAGGACACCGGTGGCATCGTGGGTCTCCTTGGCGTGCAACTCCAAGGCCCGGCGCTTGTCGGGGATCAGGCCTTCCGGCTTGAGGATCATGATGGCAATGAGGATCGCCCCGTAGATATGCAGGCGATATTCGCCGAACTCCCTCAGCAGCTCGGGGAGTCCGACCAATGCCGCCGCTCCGACCACCACACCGGGGATCGATCCGAGGCCGCCCAGCACCACCACCGCTAGGACGTTGATGGAAACGAGCACGGTGAACGAGCCGGGGTTGGCGACACCCAGCTTGGCCGGGAAGAAGGCACCACCCAGGCATCCGACCGCCGCCCCCATGGCGAACGCGAGCAGCTTGTATTTGATAACCGAGACGCCCATCCCTTCGGCGATGTCCTCGTCCTCCCGCATCGCCGCCCAGGCCCTGCCCACCCGGGAATCTTTAAGCCGGGTGGCGATGAAAAAGCCAATCAGTGCAAAGGCGACGATCAGGTAATAGAGAACCCGGGGGTCATTGGTGTTGGCACCGAACATCGGAACATCGGCCACCTCGGTGACCCCCTGAGGGCCGCCAAAAAAAGGCTTGAGCCAGTCCGAGACGATCAGCACGCGGATGATTTCGCCGAACCCAAGGGTGACGATGGCCAGATAGTCGCCTCGCAGCCGGAGCACCGGCGCCCCAATCAGAACCCCGATGACCACCGCCACGATGACGGTCACCGGCAGCGCCAACCAGAAATTGGTGAGTGGTCTGTCGGCCAAGTCGAAGACGGTGGCCCCCACCAGTGAGGAACTGCGGGCGGTCATCAACGCCGCGGTGTAAGCACCCACGGCATAAAAGGCGACATAACCCAGGTCGAGCAGCCCGGCGTAACCGACCACGATGTTCAACCCCAGGCCCAGGAGGATATAAACGCCCACGCTGCCCAGTACGTCGGCCACGAACGACTTTCCAATCCAGGGGGCGGCGGCGATGGCGACGGCGGCCAGGCCGATCAGGATCGGTTGAACGTTGGACTGATTGACACCTGGAAGACCCAGGACGGCCTTCCGGAAGCCGCCGGCGCGGCGCAATCCGATGCGGATCCCCACCGCCAGCGCCGCCACCACGATGGCACCGACCAGGGTGAGGCCGTCGCTGCGATACAACCACCCGGTGGGGATGGCGAGCCCCTCGAGCATCGGCTCGATCAACCTCGCCCCCAGGCCCATGATGAGGATGCTCGAAACGGTTGTGATGGCTGCGGCCCTGCCCCTTGGCGGCAGACGGCGAAAACCGTGAGCTGCAGCGCCCATGACCCCGCCCAGCCCGGTTAACACGGCCACCCCGATGAACGGCGTGGTATTGAAATCGAGGATGTCGAACATCTTCGGGGTTACCCGCAGGAACATGGCCCGGACGTCGATCCCGCCATCGACCAGCAGCCGGACGAGGGCCAGCACGATGCCGGGGAGCAGCCCGGCGATCGCCCCGGCGGTGACGCCGGCCCGCAACGGTTGGGCGATCGGCCGATCCGGATTCTCTTTCAGCGCGAAGAAGGAAAACATAAACAAGGTGGCGAGAATCATGATCACCCCGAGGTTGACCACACCGGTGATAACAGCTCGCTCGTTGAAACGTTCGATCATGCCCACCGCCGCCAGGTAGATGAGGACGACGCCTCCCACCAGGCCCATGCGGACATGATTGGACAAGCGCCTGCTCATGCCCGTTTCTCCTCGGGTGCACCGAGGAAGCCTCCCGGGAGGAAGATCAACACCAGTACCAGAATCCCGAAGCTGACCAGGGTGGTGAGCTGACCAACCGAAGGAATCCCGGCGCCCGATAAGAACAAGAGAGGCCCCACCGCCTCAACGATTCCAAGGATCAGGCCTCCGAGGGCGGCGCCGCTGATGCTCCCGATACCGCCCAGCACCGCGGCGGTGAACGCCTTGAGCCCGGGGATGAAACCCATGGAGAAGGAGACTTGATTGAAGAGGAGGATGAAGAGGATTCCGGCGGCCCCGGCGAGCGCACCGCCAATCGCAAACGTCACGACGATCGTGCGGTCGACGTTGATTCCCATCAACGCCGCAATCTCACGGTCCTCCCCGACCGCTCGCATCGCGCGGCCGGTTTTGGTTCGCTCGATGACGAAATAGAGCGCCGACCACAGGATGACCGCCCCGACGATGACGATCACCCGGCTTCGATCGATCTCAACCCCGAGAATGGTGAATTCACCACGGAGGGCGTCGATGGTGGGATAGGCCTTCACGCTCTCCCCGTACAGCCCGCGGAAGGTGTATTGAAGGAACAGCGAGGCGCCGATGGCGGTGATCAGGGGCACCAGCCGGGGTGCGCCCCGCAAAGGGCGGTAAGCGACCCGTTCCAGCAGCAAAGCAACCCCCATTGACACCAGCGCCGAGGTGAGCAGAAGGACGGCAAGTGCCAGTACCGGGTTGGCGTCGAGGAAGCCGGTGTTATCGAGGATGGTGGCCAGGAAGAAGGTGGTGAAGGTGCCGGCCATGAACACCTCACCGTGAGCGAAGTTGATGATGAAGAGAATCCCGTAGACGAGGGTGTAGCCGAGGGCGATGAGGGCATAAACCGATCCACGGGCGATTCCTTGGATGAAGAGGTCCTGCCACACCTCCCCGTCGTATTGGCCGGTGGCCAGAGTGGCCCTCGCCCCGGCGATGGCGGCCACCGTGATCACCACTCCCAGGACGATCAGGACGATCCGGCGGATCGGGAAACGTGCCAACCGGGTGAACAGGTCGGTTCTGATCGGGCCGCTGGTTGCCTTGGGTTGCATCTACGCCTTAACGGTCGGGTGGATGCACTGTATGACGACCACCCCGGCGAGGAGGCCAGAAGCCGGGAGGTTGTCGGGGCAAAAAGGAAAGGGGCGGGAAAAAAATCCCGCCCCTTTCCTTGGTGTGACCGCGGCG
>JBQTHI010000140.1:0-9185 GCA_052390035.1 Actinomycetota bacterium
CTCAACCATCTGGTCGAATCGGCGCACATCGGTGCGCTGCTCGCCAGTGAACTGGGTATCGAACCCTCCACGATCAAGCGGTCGGCGTTGCTGCACGACATCGGCAAGGCGGTGACCCACGAGGTGGAAGGTTCCCACGCCCTGATCGGAGCAGAGATTGCTCGCCGGTTTGGCGAAGATGCCGCCGTGGTGCACGGGATTGAAGCGCATCACACTGTGGTCGAGCCCCGCAGCCTGCTGGCGGTGCTGGTCCAGGCGGCCGATGCGGTCTCGGCGGCGCGGCCTGGTGCTAGGCGGGAGGCTCTCGAGTCGTATGTGCGACGCCTGGAAAAACTGGAGTCGCTCGCCCTGGAGTTCGCCGGGGTCAAGCAGGTGTTCGCCATGCAGGCTGGTCGTGAGGTAAGGGTCGTGGTCGATCCGGGGCAGGTCGACGATCTGGCAGCGGGCGACCTGGCACGAAAGATCGCCCGGAAGCTAGAGGAGGATCTCCAATATCCCGGCCAGATTCAAGTGACCGTGATCAGGGAGTTCCGGGCCGTCGATCACGCCCGCTGAAACCGGCCAACCAACTTGGCAGAATGTTGATGTCACATGGCTGAATCGATCCTCCTAGCGGACCCGGTACGACGAGGGCGTGTTGATCGTCGGCCCACCCGCGTTGGGCAGCGCTACTTCATCAGAACGTTCGGTTGCCAAATGAACGAACACGACTCCGAGCGGATCGCCGGCCTGCTGGTACAGGATGGAATGGAGGCGACCGATAAGCTCGAGGCTGCCGACGTCCTCTTCATCAACACCTGCACCATCCGAGAAGCGGCCGACAACCGCATGTACGGGAACCTTGGCCAACTCAAAGAGTGGAAAGCCTCTCGCCCACACGCCCTGTTGGTGGTTGGCGGTTGCGCGGCCCAAAAAGATCGCGAACTCATCAGGCAGCGGGCCCCGTGGGTCGATGTGGTGATGGGGACCAACAACCTCGACCGGGTTCTCGATCTGCTCGACTACGCCGAGGCCTGGGGCGGGATCACAGAAGTGGTCGATGAGATGGCGGCCATGCCATCTTCGCTCCCAACCCGACGGGAGCTGGCCCACTCAGCCTGGGTGTCGATCCAGGTGGGATGCAACAACTCTTGCACCTTCTGCATCGTCCCATCCGTGCGAGGACCGGAGATCAGCAGACGTCCCGGCGATGTCCTGGCCGAGGTGCGGGGCCTTGCCCAGGAGGGGGTAGTCGAGATCACCCTTCTCGGCCAGAACGTCGATACCTACGGCCGCGACTTGGCGATCGATGGCCGCCACCGGCCGATCTTCGCCGACCTGCTGCGTCAGGTCGGGGCAGTCGACGGCATCTCCCGAGTCCGGTTTACCAGCCCCCACCCCGCCGACTTCCGCCAGGACGTGGCGGAGGCGATGGCCCAAACCGATGCCGTGTGTGAACAGCTACACCTGCCGGTCCAGTCGGGATCAGATCGCATCCTGGCGGCGATGCATCGGGGATACAACACCGCCCGGTACCGCGAGCGCCTGGCGATGGCTCGAAGCTATATCCCCAACCTGTCGGTTTCAACCGACGTCATCGTCGGATTCCCCGGAGAGACCGAAGGCGACTTCCAGGCCACCCTCGACCTGATCGCCGAGTGCCGATTTGACCATGCATTCATGTTCCAATTTTCACCCAGACCCGGCACCCGCGCCGCCGAGATGACCGACGCCTTCGTCCCTCCCGGCGCGGTTCGCGAAAGGTTCGACCGATTGGTGGCGCTCCAAAGCCGAATATCGCTGGACCGGAACCGGGAGATGGTCGGCCGCACATATGAGGTCTTGGCCGAAGGGCCGTCCAAGAAGGACTCCGCCATAGCCGCCACCCGCACCCGGGGCGGCAAGCTGGTGCATCTAGCCGGTTGTTTCGCGCCCGGCACCTTCCACCATGTGATTGTGGAGGGAGCCGCACCTCATCACCTGACCGGTCGTCTCGCCTGACCCGGATTCTTGCTCTGGTCGGACCGACGGCCGCGGGCAAAAGTGAGATCGCTCTTCGGATGGCCGAAACGTGGGGGGTCCCGATCCTCTCCGTCGACAGCATGCAGGTCTACCGCGGGCTCGACATCGGAACTGCCAAACCGACCATTAGCGAACGAGCCCGCATTCCCCATTACATGGTTGACATCGTCGATGCGGAGCGGACGTTTACCGTCGCCGAGTTCCAACGAGAGGCGCGGGCCACCATCGACTCGAACGAGCACCCGACGATCCTGGTGACGGGTGGCTCCGGGTTGCATTTTCGCTCAGTGGTCGACCCTCTCACTTTTCCTCCTCACGATCCCGTTCTCCGGTCCGATCTGGAAGGCCTCCCCGATCCCGTAGCAGAGTTGCAAGCAGCCGATCCCGAGGTGTCGAGGGTCATCGATCTCCAGAACCCCCGCCGGGTCATTAGGGCGCTCGAGGTTCTTTACTTGACTGGCTTCACGCCCAGCCAGCGCGCCCGACTCACCGAACGGCGGGTCATCTCCGACTATCAACCCAGGTATCCGTTTATGGCGGTGGGGGTGGATCCCGGCCCGGGGTTGGACGAGCGGATCTATCGCCGAGTCGAGTCGATGGCTAGAGCCGGCCTATTGGAGGAGGTCGCCGCTCTTGCCTCGAGGCTCGGACCCACCGCCAGCAATGCGGTTGGCTATCGGCAACTGCTACCCGTCGTCCGCGGTGAGGCGTCGGTGGAATCAGGTTGGGAGGCCCTGCGGCGGGCGACCCGTCAAGTGGCTCGGCGTCAACGGACCTACTTCCGCCGGGATCCCCGGATCACCTGGATACCCTGGTTAGAGCAGGTTGATGATCGGTTGGCCGCGGTAGCCGCGGCTCTGGAGCGCTGATGCGATTCACCAAGATGGAGGGCCTCGGGAACGACTTCGTCGTCGTCGATGCGACCGTGTCCGTCACGCCGGACTTGGTCCGCAAGGTGTGCGATCGTCACTTCGGTGTGGGAGCGGACGGGGTGTTGCAGGTGGGCGCCGACGGCGCCGTGGTGGTCATGGGTTATTGGAACGCCGATGGGGGATCGGCGGAGATGTGCGGCAATGGGCTCCGCTGCGTTGCCCGGTATGCGTTGGAGAAGAAGCTGACCGACCAGGAGGAATTCTCAGTTTTGACCCCCGTAGGACTCCGTCGGGTCCAGGCGGGGCCAAGTCCTCGGGTTGAGATCGGACCGTATGTCAACGGGACGACCATCGACTTTGAAGGCCTGACCTTTCGTCGGGTCACGGTCGGTAACCCGCACGCCGTAACCCTGGTGTCCGACCAAGCGGTGGCCCCGGTTGCCGAGATCGGAAGGCGACTGGAGTTGGCTACTCCGGGTGGGATCAACGTCGGGTTTGCCCATGTTGTCAACCGCCGCGTGATCGAACTTCGGGTCTGGGAGCGCGGAGTGGGGGAGACCATGGCCTGCGGGAGTGGAATGGTGGCGGCGGCCGCCGTGGCTCACCAGGTGGGTCTGACCTCGGAGCGAGTGAAGGTGAGGGTGCCGGGCGGGACCGGTGAGGTTGAACTCTCCGGTGAGACATCGTGGCTTACTGGACCCGCCCGGGTCGTGTTCAGCGGCGAACTATGACCCTTACAGGGATCGGATGACGTTGATCACGCGGCCAAGGATGGTGACTCCCTCGTCATAGGTGATCGGCTGCAATGCCGGGTTGGCAGGTTCGAGGACCACCTGACCTCGCCGGCGGCGAAGCCGCTTGACGGTTGCTTCTTCCTGATCGATCAGGGCAGCAACGATCTCACCGTCGGACGGATCGGAGCCCTGCTCGATCACCACCAGGTCGCCGTCGAGGATTCCGGCGTCGATCATTGAGTCGCCCTTTACGCGGAGCATGAAGACTGGTCCGCGTCCGACCAAGGAAACCGGCAGGGGAAAGACTTCTTCGATCTCCTCGCTGGCGAGGATCGGGGTTCCGGCGGCAATCCTGCCGAGGAGGGGAACATCGCGGACCGAGTCCCGTCCCCTGGGCGACCGCTCCTTCCTCCCGCCGGGGGCGAGGACGACGATGGCTCGTGGTTTGGTCGCGTCACGTCGGAGATATCCAGCCCTCACCAGGGTGGACAGGTGGCTGTGGACCGTTGAAGGGGACGAGAGCCCGACGGCCTCTCCGATCTCGCGTACAGACGGAGGGTAACCACGCGCTGTCACGGTCTCCCGGATGTAATTGAGGACCTGGGTCTGGCGATCGGTCAATTCGATTCTCTTGTCCCTTGCCTCGCTCATCAGACGCTTACCTCCATATGGCGAACGGACGTTCTACCAACCATAGCCGATGTGCCTCCGCACTCCAAACATCTGTTCGCTCGGAGGTAGCGCTTGACAGACGAACAACCGTTCGATAGGGTGCGCTCGAACGGCTGTTCGGATTCTGTCATAGGCAGTCGTTATGTTGAAACCTCGACCCGGAGAAAGGAGGAAGATGAAGATCAAGAGCCACCAGTTGCCATCCCTCAGGCTGCTGATCCTCCTCACGGCCCTGATCGCCGTCTTTCTCCTCATCTCCGGTCGGGTTGATGCATCAAGGCCGGCGTTTGAGTACGTAGTTCGACCAGGCGACACCGTCTGGGAACTTGCCGGAAGAGTCGCCGAGTCTGGTGAAGACATCCGGACGGTGGTGTCGGCCATCAACGAGATCAATGGCCTCAGCGGTGGGTTGATCCGTCCCGGCCAAGTCCTTTCGCTTCCGACCGGATGATCGACGCCGGGTACTCTCCCGGCATGCGTTGTCCGATTTGCGGGGCCGAAGAGACCCGGGTGATCGACAGCCGCCCGGCCGAACAAGGCGGGTCTATTCGACGCAGGCGGAGCTGCGCCGAGTGTGGCCACCGTTTCACGACCTACGAGCGGGGGGCTCCGGTGCTGCTGGTGAGAAAGCGCAGCGGCCGACTTGAGCCCTTCTCGCCACTCAAGCTGCAAAAGGGAGGGGCGGCGGCCTTGGCCGATCGGCCGGTTCTGGGCGAAACTCTCAACGAGTTCCTTGATGAGGTCGAGGCCTCCACCGCAGCCCATGGCGGCCCGATGCCGAGCAAAGACATCGGCAAGATGGTGCTCGATTGGCTACGAGGGGCGGACGAAGTGGCCTATCTGCGGTTCGCATCTGTGTATAAGGGCTTTAGCGGCGCCGAGGACTTCGGCCGGGAGGTCGCCGCCCTCGAGAAGGTCGGGTCAGCAAACCAACCCGGCACCGACCTCTAACGACCCACTCATCGCGCCATGCTGGTCAGATCGGCGATGAGACGGATTCGCTCGCTTTCAGCATGGGAGAAGATCGTCGCAAGCGAATCTTCCCCGGCCTGGGCAAGAGCGGCGAGCTGGCCCTCCAGATCGGCCACCCTGGCCTCGGCCCGGGTCAAATCGCTGGCTGCCAGGTCGTCCAGGAAGCGGAGTCGCCAGTTCTCAACGGCGGAAGCGAACTCGATGACGAGAGAGACGTGCCCGGCCAGTTCGGGGGTTGCCGGCAGAGCCGCAGTCACGTCGGCGAGGTGCGTCTGCCAGGTGGCGATGGCCGAGGCGGCCTGGGTGGGATCGGTGATTCCTCTCAGCTCGGGTGATTGCCAAAGCGGGTTCAACACGACGCGGTAATTGAGCGTATCTCCGATCAACGACTCGAGCGCCATGGCCGCCTCGGCAGACGAGGTGGCGGCTTGGCGAAGCACTGTGGTTTCCAGGTCGTCGGGAAGCACCGCGGCAGCGTCATAGAGATCCCGGGCGACCGTGTTCACGTCGATGAGCAGACCGGTCGCTTCAGCCATCTCCCCCGACGGCTCGAGGAGAACCGAATCGAGACGGCGCAATGCGGTGGCCAGGTCGACCCCGAGTTCTATGACCGACTCCCGCTGCCGCTCGACACTCTGCGATGGCCCCCGGACGACACTCACGACGACGGCTGCCAACACCAGCAGCGAGATGGATAGCCCGATGATCGTGAACATCGACAGCCTCCCCTTGCCCAGTTTCGAGCGGGCAATAACGTGGGGCTTCCACCCGGTGAGATCGATGTCTGGTATCTGCGACTTGGAAGGCCGGGGGTGGGAGACGACCGATTGCGTCGGTGCCATCGAAACCACCACTGTTGACTCCGGGCCGTAGAAGCCAAGGCTTTCGAGGAAGGTCACCTCGAGCAGGGGGTCACGCTCAGGCGCTTCCAGCACGGCGACTCCACCGGCAGAAGTCGGGATGGATGGGTGGGCCGGGACCGGTTTTCTGATCTTCGGTCGAGCAGCCCGATCCGGCATGTAGCGCGGAAGTGGTTCGCCGGCAAGGTTTCGAAGGTCGACGATCTCACGCAAGCCTCGTTTGGCTTCAGTCCCCCAGACCCGGCAGGACTGGATGAAATAGGCCACGATCGACCGGGAGCTGCCGGCACTTCGCCGAAGGACCTCGGCGGTACGGGTGCCTAGATCTTCGGCTGTTGGGAAGGTGGTACGGGGAGGGTGAGTGACGGTGGTGTGTCGACCAGCCTTCGGAGCGAGATGACGCCCACCTTTGCGGGTCGATAGTTCGAATGGTGTTGAGTGACGGCCGGAGCGGTGGGAGGTTTGACAGGCGGTACAGTAAGCGAGGGCCAATTTTGTTCTCCATGGGTCGGTTCCGCCCGTTGGCCCCAATTCAACGATTAGGTCAACAACTATTGGTCCAGCAAATGCAGGTTACCGTTCAACGGCTCGATCCGGCGGTTTCTCTACCCGCCCAGGCCCAACCGGGTGACGCCGGGCTTGACCTCGCCACCCGAGACGTGGTCGTCCTCGCTCCCGGCGAGAGGGTGGCGGTGCCCACCGGTCTGGCGGTAGCAATTCCCGACGGGCACGCCGGTCTGGTTCTTGCCCGCAGCGGTCATGCCCGACGCCATGGGATTGGCGTGGTCAACGGACCCGGGCTGGTGGACTCTGGCTACCGGGGGGAGATCACCGTCGTCCTCATCAATCACGGTTCCGAACAGGTCCGATTCGAGCGAGGCGATCGCATCGCCCAGCTGGTGATAGTGGCGGTTCCCACGGTGGAATGGCACGAGGTTGATCAGCTACCCGCCTCCGAGCGGGGTCAGAGCGGCTTTGGCAGCAGTGGTCGGTAGATTGGCGAGGGTGACGCCCGGTCCTAAACTCGATGCTTCCAGGCGGAAGTAGCTCAGTTGGTAGAGCGCAACCTTGCCAAGGTTGAGGCCGCGGGTTCGAGCCCCGTCTTCCGCTCCCGATCCTGGCCGGATTATCCGGTCATCAACCTGGCGACGTGGCCGAGTGGTTAGGCGCGGGTCTGCAAAACCCGTCACTCCGGTTCAATTCCGGACGTCGCCTCGAATCGGACGTTGTCCGCTCACGGGCCCTTAGCTCAGTCCGGCTAGAGCGCTTCCCTGACACGGAAGAGGCCACTGGTTCAAGTCCAGTAGGGCCCACTCGATAAAACCCCGTAGCTATTGGGTTTTCTGAGCCTCGCCTGATCTCTTCCCTAGTACGGTGACCGTCTTGGTCCGCGTACGGTCCGCGCGAGAGCGGCGGAAGGCCTCGTCTAGACGGGTGGCAGCCTGAGAATCGATACCTTCGAAAACGTGCCCATAAGTGTCGAGAGAACGTCTTAGCGGAACTATGACCGAGCCTCCTGGCCACCACAAGGGGATGCTCGCCTTGCTCGACTAAGAGGGCGCCCTCAGAGTGGCGCAGCGCGTGGAAGGTGACGCCCTCGAGGCCAGCGGCCATGGCAGCCGGGTTCCAGAACCGCCGGCGCCAGCCGGTCGGGCGGATCGGCCCGCCCTCCGGAGCCTGGAAAACCAGCTCTTGTTTGTCGCCAATTGGCGCCAATTCATCGGAACGCCGGGAGAGCCACCGTTCGAATCGAGGCCCGAGTTTTCAGTGGCCCGATCGACACCTCGCCGCGGACCTCGGAAACCGTCTCGGTGATGGTGACGGTCCGCAACCCGACGCCGAAGCTCGAGCCGCGGAGAGCGCAGACCTCGCCAAGCCTGAGACCGGCGAAACCCTAGAAGCACCATCCCGTGGTACCTCGGGTCGATTGCGTCGGCCAGCCGAAGGATCTCGTCGGCGGTGAGGAAGGCTCGCTCTGGTCGCTCGATCGTCGGGAGCGCAACGTCCGCCGCCGGGTTCACCGCCAAGCGTCGGGCGCGGACCGCCGATCTGAGAACGCCGTTGACCAGCTGCGCGGCCTTGTGGACGGTGCTGGGGGAGTAGCCCTTGCTGGTCAGTCCAGCGATCCAGGATTCGACGTGCTCGGAGGTGATCGAGGCCAGGGACCGGCCGGCGAAGTTCGGGACCACCAGATTCTTCATGATCTGATCGTCTCGCGCGAGCGTGGTCGGTCTCAGACCCTGGCGCGATTCCCGCCAACGCTCCGCCTGTTCGCCAAAGGTCGCTTTGCCGGACCTTGGATCGACCCAGCTACCGCGGCCGCTATCGGTGACCTGTTCCGCCAGCCATCGCTCGGCGTCGATCTTCCGGCCAAAGGCTTTGGACACTTCCCGCCCATCAGGACCGCGGAAGCGAACCAGCCAGGGTTTCGGCCGATCCGCCCGTTTGACGATTGAGCCTGTCAGGTTCTGCTGCTCCATTCACCGATGCCGAGGTCGGACCATCGGATCTCGTTCTTTCCGTCGGCACGAGCTCTCGAATAGGCAATCTCCATTGCCACCAGGGGCCACTTCAGGCTGGGTGGGACATCGACTCGGTACTCGCCGCCCTTGGCCTCGAGCCTTCTCACCTGTTTGCCGAGCAGACGAAGCCAGCTTCCAAGATCGTCGCTACTCACGACTACACGGACGAAGCCGGGGAGCTGCTCTATCAAACAGTCCGCTTCGAGCCCAAGGATTTTCGTCAGCGACAACCCAATGGCCGAGGTGGATGGCGATGGACTCTCAATGGAGTGCGGCGCGTGCTCTATCGATTGCCAGAGGTGCTGGCCGTATCGGGAACGATCTATGTGGGCGAAGGCGAAAAGGACGCCGATCGATTGGCGAGCCTGGGACTGATCGCCACCACCAACCCGATGGGGGCCGGGAGTGGCGGGATGAATACGCCGACTCAATGAAACACGCGGAGAAGGTGGTGGTGATCGCCGACCGCGATATTCCTGGCCGCGCCCATGCTCAAGAGGTGGTCGATTCGCTGACGCGAGCCGGGATTGACGTCCAAGTTTTCGAACCTGC
>JBQTHI010000141.1:0-7971 GCA_052390035.1 Actinomycetota bacterium
TCGCCGCCTACAACGAGGGGTGGGGCCTCTACACCGAGCGGTTGGCTGACGAGATGGGCCTCTACACAGGGCCGCTCGACCGGCTGGGAATGCTCTCCGGCGACTCGATGCGGGCCTGTCGCCTGGCGGTCGACACCGGGCTTCACGCCCTCGGGTGGAGCCGGGACCAGGCGATCGACTTCATGTTCTCCAACAGCCCCATGACCCGGGTGCAGGTGGAGGGGGAGATCGACCGCTACATCGGCTCACCTGGACAGGCCCTCGGCTACATGATGGGGAGGCTCGAGATCGACCGGATCAGGGCCGAGGCGGAGGCTGCGCACGGCCCGGACTTCGACATCGCGGGCTTCCATGACACGGTGCTCTCGTCCGGCTCGGTTCCCCTTTCCACCCTCGAACGAGTGGTGAAGGAGTGGACGGCGACGCAACATCGAGGTGTCGGTTGACGAGGAGCCTGCGGGTGGCTCGAGGTGCCGCAGCTGCCTACACGCTGGCCTTCGTCGCCGGAACCCTGCTCTCGCTTGAGAGGGGATACCCGGCAGAGGCGCTCGGCATACGGACCGGGAACTCAGCGCAGGGGGATGTGCTGGTGGGAATCGTAGGGGCGGGGCTGGCGGCTCCCTGGAGCCTGATCGTGGGGATGTGGATCGCCGTGGCCCTGTCACCGCGGCGAGGCCGCCCGGGTCGCAGGGCCGGGGCGTGGCTGGCCTTCCTCGCTGCCATGTTGATGGCCGGCGCGGTGGCTGAACCCGTGAGCCACAGGGTGATCACGGGCGAGCTACCGCTGCTGGATGCCATCGTGGCCGTGGCCAACATCGCGCTCCCTGCAGTGATGCTCGTGGCTGCGCTGTTCTCCCTCATTGGGTACGAGGAAACCGGAAGTGATGGAAGGCGATAGCGGCGGCATGGCCGACGAGCGAGTCGGCGTCTATTTCGAGTGGAGTGCGAACCTGGAGGTCGGCCTGGGCCATCGCCCTGGCTGAGAGGCCCTGGGCCTCGGACCCGAGGATGAGGGCAGTTGGGGGCCCCTGCCGCACATCCGAGATCGACCCCGCCTCAACCTTGGGGGTCAGGACGATGAGCCGGAAACCCGCTGAGCGAACGATGTCAAGACCATCAGGCCACGGCTCGAGCAGCGCCCAAGGCAGGAGGAAGGTTGCCCCCATCGAAACCCTGACGCAACGCCAGTAGAGGGGGGTCGGCGCAGGTTGGGTCGAGAAGGAACCCTGAGACTCCGAGCGCCCAGCCGCTGCGGAAGATCGCCCCTATGTTCTCGAGGTCGGAGATCCCTTCGAGGACCCCCACGAGGGGCTGTCCGCCAAGACCGTCTCGATGGTGAGGGGTTCGGGGCGTACAGCGACGGCCAGCACACCCCGGTGAAAGGGGAACCCCAACTCCGTCACGATCTCTTCTGGGACCACGAAGACTTCGGCGGCGTCGGCGTCGAATCCCGGGAGGTGCTTTCGGGTCACGAAGTACCGAGGACACGGGCCGGCCCGGTCGAGCAGCCGCCGAACCACCTTGGGGCCCTCGGCCACGAGGACCCCTACACCCCGCTCATTTCCGAAGACCATGTAATCATGTCACGATCCCCAGGGAACGGTCACAGAATGTCTCCGTGCGGACTGCGGTATTCGAGTCAGCGGTTGGCTGCAGTGCCTGAGGACAGCCTGAGGACAAACGACTCAGCACAGGCTGACACGAGGGGGTACAAGTTGGCATCTATTTCCAAGTGTTCCGCTACCAAATGCCCTGGCCAGCGGTCCGATGGCCAGGGCTCGTACCGTGTTGTGCGGTTCTTCTACCGGCCGTTCTACCGGCGTTTCTCGTCGTGCCTCCTTGATGAGCGTCTCGAAGGTGCGGGCGGTTTCGGCCTGCCTTCCAGGGTTCACGTGTTGGTAGGTGTCGATAGTGAACGCCGGGTTCCCATGACCGAGCCTTTCCGACACCACTCTGACGGGTACGCCGGCCGAGATCAGCAGGGTCCGATGAGTCTGCCGAATGTCGTGGAGACGGATTCTTGGGACCCCGGCTCGGTTGGCGATCCGTTCGAAGGTCTGCGAGATCGAATGTGGGTGGACCGGTTGCCCTCGGTGTTGGTGAACATTCAGCCGTCTGATTCGGCTCTTGCCGTCTCGTGTTCCGTTTTCTGCCATTCACGCCATGCCTTCAGCACCTTGAGGTGGTCGGATCCAGGTCAATGGCTCGTCTTCGGACTTACGCTCCTGCGCGCGGCTGCCCATTTCAAGTGGAGGGAGACTGGCCAGGGTTCTCCGCCTCATCGTTGTTTCCCGTCTCGGCAGGAGCATTCCCAAGGAGAGCATCAGGCCCTGTCTTGATCCTCGGTTCCTGGGCTCGGGAGGCGTCTGAGTAGCGAAGCCCGGATGGGTTCTCGGACGACGAACTCACCGTCTTCGGTGGCAAGCAAACGATCGGCAGAGGCGAGCAACTCCTCCGGGACGACGCTTGTGTATCCCTCCTGCGCTTGGTACTCGAGCCAGTCCTCTGCACTTGGGAAGTGAGAGAGCAGGTCGAAGAGCCTTCGACGCTCGGTGCGATACCAGCTGTCATCTTCGACTTGGTCCATTAGGTGGCGAGCCTCGAGGATGTCAGCGACATCCTCCTCTTGTTCGAGGTGGCCCAGACGCTCGACTCGGCCACCCTGCCACACCTCCACGCCTGGGTGCTCGGGCTGTGGATGAAGGTCGAGCAATACACCTTCCGGTCGCAGCGACCGATGGCTCCGTTTCAGGGCGTGGACCACGCCCTCCAGTTCGATGCATCACAACGACTGGGAGAGGATGGCGACGTCATAGGCCTGATCAGCCAGCTCTGTGTGGGCGATGTTGGCCACCCGGAATCGGACTTTGGAACGAAGTGACTCCGGGGTGGAGTCGATTGCCCGTTGGATCTTCTCTGCGTTGGGATCTAGGGCTAGCGCCTGGGCGGCCCGTTCGGCGTACCGCCAGGTCAGTCGTCCGTCTCCGCACCCCACTTCGAGCACCTTCTTGCCCGAGAAGTCGACCAGGTCGTGGATTGCCTCTATTTCGGTGCCTTCCGGGTCGATCGAGACCCTCATGCCTCCACCTTCCTATCTCAGCTAAACCCAAACTTCTGGGCCGGGGCGTTAGTTCTGTTTAGCTACGCCGACGCTCTCATGCGCTGGCCTTCATGACATCTCCGCCGCTCGCTTCCTGGAGGCAAATGGTCAGAGGTGTGAACCATGCTTGCGGTCGGTTGCTGGTTGTGTGCGGTCCGATCTTTCTCGTGTGCGGGACAGGATGGCCTGGACGACGTGATCGGCGTCCCTCCCCACGCCACCAACCAACCCCGACGAGGCCGCGTAGAGGAAGAACAGACCAACGAAGTAGAGACCCGGTTCAGTGGCGACGATCCCACGCACGTGCTTCGGTTCTATCTCGTCCTCCCCGAAGACGGGCAGGTCGATCCAAGAGAAGTCGGGACGGAACCCCGTGCACCAGATGACGTTGGCCACATGGAGGACCCGTTGATCCTCGAGGACGGGGAGCCCCTTTCGTGCGGTCACGACCTTGGGGACTCTTTCGATCCCGGCAGCGGCGAGGTCCTTGGGTTGGACTCTGACGACTGTTCCGGCGTGACGTAGGAGCTTGGGTCGCATCCTCCGTCCGATCGGCGTGTTCACGGTGAGCACGTGGTGGAACATGAACATCACCAAAGGCACTCCGAAGCGGCGCCCGATCGTGTGTTCGATGCGGAATGGGACATGTCCTGGGTCCCTCCCCGACAGCCATGTCGTATGCTCACTAGCCACATCTAAGGCGATCTCCGCCCCCGAATCGTGTGCACCTACGACGAGGACGCCTCCTTTCTGAAGCTGGGAGGGGTTTCGATATTCGGCGGAATGCAGCTGGACGACCCCATGATCGAGTTCCGCGGCCAACGGAGGCACCCAGGGACTCTCGTGGCTCGACATCGCCACCACGACGTTTTCTGCTTCGAAGCGTCGGTTGCCCGCTGTCACGATGAAGAGGTCCCCTTGCTTTGAGACGCGGTCCACTCTGATGCCGGTTCGAACAGGCAACTCGAAGCGAGCCGCATAGGCCTCGAGGTAGTCGGCCATCGCGTCCTTTGTCGGAAATGCCCTTCCTGGGGCTGGGAAGGGCATCCCAGGAAGACCGCTGTATCGGGCCAGGGTGAACAGGCGGAGCGAGTCCCACCTCTTTCGCCAGGCGTCACCGATCCTCTGGTTTGCATCCAGGATCACGAAGGCGAGATCTCGCTGGGCCAGGTGATACCCGACCGACAGTCCCGACTGGCCACCACCCACGACCACAGTCTCGACACGCTCTGGCCCATTTATGCCGTCCACTGGTGGCTCCTCCCTGGCGATAGGTTTACACGCTGTAAACTCACCTTGTCTGATAGGTTTACGCCATGTCAAGTGTCGAGCCAATTTACGGTGACCCGGAGACCCGACATCGGATTCTCAAGGCCACATGGGAGCTCATTGAAGAACGCGGTTCGGGTGTCAGGCTCGTCGATGCCGCCGACCGAGCCGGCGTGTCCCGCCAGACCGTCTACCTGCACTTCGGGGACCGGGCCGGGCTGCTCCTAGCTCTAGTCCAATACATGCCTGAGAGCCTGGGGTTCCAGGAACTGCTCGCTCAGGTGTTCGACGCTCCTACCGGTGCCGAAGCCTTGGAACGCGCCGTCGAGTTGGATAGCAGCTACCACTCGAAGATCGACTCCGTCGCCCAGGTACTAGAAGCCGCCCAGTACCAGGACGAAGACCTTGGTGCCGCGTGGAGGAACCGGATGGACGCCAGCCGAGCCGCGCATCGAGCGATCATCCAGAGCATTGCAGACGAGGGCCACCTCGCTGATGGCTGGACCGTCGAGACTGCAGGGGATCTGTTCTACACGGTGACCATGAACGGACCCTGGCGCGAACTCACCCGAGGACTGGGCTGGACACCAACACAATACGCCGAGAACATGACCAGGTTGCTTCGCCGCAGCTTCCTCACCAAGTGACGTCCGGAGTGATGGATCGACAGGTGGCCTGTCCCGGAGCGATCCGAACACATCCGCTCCGAAAGAGATCTGCCCGGCCCCCGAGAACGTGCACACGACGATTGAGGTTCCTTTACTTGGTTCTCGGGTTCAGGGCCTAGACCGAACCGACTTTGTCCGATCGTTTCCAGGTCCAGCCCAAAGTCGACCCGGGCTATGGGAAAATGCCGTCGATCAAGATGGCAACCAGAACCACGAACGAGCCGCCGAGGCTCGAAGCGCTACGCGAGAAGCAAGCGGAGATTCGAGAGGCACTTGCGCGCCATGGGGGGAGCAACCTCAGGGTCTATGGGTCGGTGGCCCGCGGTGATGCCGGACCCACGAGCGATATCGATCTGCTGGTGGACATGGAGCCGGGCAGAAGTCTGTTCGACCTGGCTGCGCTGCATCTTGAGCTCGAGGACTTGCTTGGTCACGAGGTCGAGATAGGCACGGATGTCAAACCTCGGCTCCGCGAGCGAGTGCTCGCAGACGTCGTTCCCTTGTGAATCGAGACCGCGACTTCCTGCTCGACATCTTGGACCTGATCGAAAAGATAAGTCGGTACCGGCCAACGAACGAAGCGATCTTCATCGAGGACGAGGTTCTCCTGACCGCTGTCATCCATAGGGTCCAAACAATCGGTGAGGCGGCAGCTGGCGTCTCGTCAGAACTTCGGCTTCTCCATAGCGAAGTGCCGTGGCGTGAGGTGATTGATACGCGCAATCTGCTCGCGCACGGCTACCGGATCGTCGACCCTTCGATTGTCTGGCAGGTAGTCGTTCGCGACCTACCGCGGTTGCAAGATCAGATATCTGCCATCGTCGCCGGGCTCGATTAGGCCTTGCTGTCAAACGTGCGGCAAACGAACTCAGCCGGACTCATCGCGGGCAAGCCGGACTGGGTGGTATTGGGCCAAACAGGCCTGAACTTGCACTCGGCTCGGAGGACGGCGGATCACAAAGACGGACTCGATGCGCACACTCATAACCCGAAGGTCGCGGGTCAAATCCCGCCCCCGCTACGAATGTCATGTCGCGGGACATCGTGCACGCGTGGCCTGAGACATTGTTCCACATCAGGCTGGGTGCTGTGGTTGATGGTCCCGAGTCGGATCGAGGGTGAGTTGGCGGAGCTGACCTTCGTCGTTGAGGACGCGGACGTCGAGATCGGCCACCAGAACCAGCACTCGGGTCCCGGCATGGCGCCTTCCCAATCCGATGTGGTGGAGTCGGCTGTTGTAGCGCAGAGTGACGGTTCCGGAGTAGTCGAAATAGTGGTGACGCACCCTGTAGTGACCCGGGACCACCGGGCCATCGGCTCGAGGTCCCGCCTTGGAACGGGCGGCGATGGCGTCCAACGGCGTCCGCCGAACGAGGGCGCGGTGGGGGCGGCAGTTGTTGTAGTAGGAACAGAACCGGTCGATGAGTCGACCTATGTCCGAACAGAAATGTCGGGGAGGGTGTCTCCAGGCCGGACGAAGTGGTCACTGCCGAGGATCGATGGGGTTGGCCGTTAGATGCGGTACGAAGCCCCGGACTTGATTGGAAAGTCGATTCCGAGATCTACTGCCCATCGATGGGTGTCGGTGGTGAGAAGCAGCATCGCATAGTGCTTCCAGATACCGAACCGTTGCTCAACGAACGCAGTCATGGCTAGAGGGTCGGGTTCGACCCCATAGAGCACGTTGAGGATCTTTGTGGTGTACGAGTCGAGGTGGAACGACGGTCGGCGGAATCCTATCGACAGCACCAAATCGGCAGTGAATGGGCCGATGCCCGGCAGATCAGTCAGGGTTTCGCGCACTACTGATGTGTCTGATTCATCGCGCAGACTTTGCAGGTCGGGTCCGCCGGCTGCCAACTTGGTAGCTAGGACAAGCAATGTCGGCGCGCGGTAGCCGAGGCCACAGCCCCGCAACTCCTTCTCGGACCGAGCCGCGATGTCGCCAGCCGTCGGGAAAATGTACGCGATTCCGCCTTCGTATGGAACCGCGTGGCCGACGGTCCGAGTCAGGCAGTCCATGACCTGGAAGGTCCTGGTGAAATGTACGTTTTGGCTTGCCAGCCCAGCAACGACCGCCTCGAAGACGTCGGGAGGGATGCGAAGGCGGGCGCCACGGAGCCCATAGTTCGCGGCGGCGTTGAGAACCCGATCCGAGGGGACAAGATCGTTGTAGAACTCGGTTACGTCATCGCTGAGACCGAGTAGGTCGGCCAGCGCGCCGCCGACCCATTCGAGCTCGCCGTCCTCGAGGGTCGCCTCGGCGCTGACCACCGCCCGAACGTCGGGAACATCAATCGTTCCTTCATTCCGCGATGCCGTGACTAATCGTCGCCCGTCGGGGAGCAGGAGCGCACGCACCAGCGTCCCGCCATCGACCTTCCAGGGTGCCATCACGTAGTGGTCGGTGAAATGGCTCCACGTGACCGGCCCGGGTGCGGAGGCCAGGGCGATCTCGGCCGTCCACAGATCATCCGTCTCGGTCATGTGCAGGGGGGCTGGGGAATGAAGGCGAGCGGAGTAGTGTACCCGCTCCGCCTTCGTGGTAAATGGGGGGGGACCGCCCCCGTTCCCAATGCTCGGGATCGATCGATACGCCTCCTCTCAACAGCTCGAACTGGATGTGCCTCCTGTGCGTATAGTGCCTCTGCGCAGGCACACGCACCGACTAGCGATCGGGCTGCATCCCCGTCCGAAGGCACGAGGAGGATTGAGTCATGGCCGAGTCGAGTCTGTATGAGAGGCTGGGTGGCGTTTTCGCCATCGCGGCGGTGGTGAACAAGTTCAGCGATGACGTCGTTGTTAATCCCATCGTTGGCCAAGGGTCGAGCAACCCCGATCTCCGGGAATGGCACACAAACAACCTGGGGAGGCTTCCCGGTCTGAAGTTCATGCGAACCCTTTGGGTGTGCAACGTGTCGGGAGGGCCCTTCG
>JBQTHI010000142.1:0-15109 GCA_052390035.1 Actinomycetota bacterium
GCCCAGGGTCATAGGAGGCGCCACCCCGGCCGTCGGAGCGCATCCACCGATAGAACCCCGACAAGTCCAACTCCGCCACCACATCCAAAATGAACCAGGCCAGATGACCTGGAGGAAGCCAGTCTCGAAGCGACGGCGGCATCAGCCACTGCTGATCCCGCTCCACAGCACGCACATTCACCATCAACCCATGATCACAAGCCAAAGGCCGCCGCCCGCGGATTTCGCGGATTCATGCGACAGCCTCCCTATGCGGCGGATTTCTACGCAGGAACCGGGGAAGAGGGCACCCACACCAGTTTGAGCTCGGTCACCTTGACGTCGGACCTCTCCAGGGGGATCTCGACCTCTTCGATCAGAGCGGCCCGGTCGTCCCACTCGGCGTCGATGGCCCTCACCTCGTCGGCGAGTTGATCCTCGAGACCAGCCAGGTCGGACTGCTTGTCGGCCATGGCCTCGAGAGCGCTATCCCGGCGGGCCTCGGTCCTCTGGGTTTGCGACCGACGAGAGGCCGCCCGGGAGATGGTGCTCCGGCGTCGCCCACCGAGGAGGGCACCGAGCAGGTCACCGGCTCCGGAGACGATCTCTTCCTGCTTTCTGGCCGAGGCGTCGGCTTCCAGATCGGCGGCGCGCCGGCGGGCGATCTCGATCTGGTCGCGGACCCGATCGATTCTCACCCGATATTTGTCGCGTAGGGCGGCTATCGCCCGATCGGACTCTTCGTCGGCGACGGTGATGCACCGTGCTCGGAAGTCCGACTCCCTCTCACCCACCCTCGAGTAGAGCCTGAGGCCCGGGTTCTTCCACACTGTGAGCTGCCGGAAGGACACCAGGTAGGCGGTTAAGTTTGTCGCCAGAGTTTTCCAGAAGGCTGCCTGGTCGAATCCCTCCGGGGGCAGAACGTAGCTCGCCCCGGTCGGCGTCGTATCCACAAAGTCACGTGGGTCGTGATCGACGGCAATGACGCTCTCGGCGGTGAGGGGGCTGGCGGGGTCGGTGAGGATAGCCTCGAAGACCTCTGTGTGGTTGATCCCGGCGACGGTGTCGTCGTAGACCAGGTTGACCGTGGCGGCGACGACTGGCCGAAGCCGGGCCGAGCCCGGCACCACGCCGACCAGCGTCGACCACGTTGCGGCAGCATCGAGATAGGCAACCTGAACGCTTGAGGAGACGGCCGGCGCCACGGGTACCGACTCGCCGGTGGCGACCACCTCGGGAGTAGGGGTGGGTGGAGAGCTTGGTGCAGGGGCCGGCCTTCCGTCCGGATGGGTGAGCCTTTCGACCTGGACCTTGCTGAGCGGGCCGGCCAAATACGACATCGCCCAGCGGCTGGTGATCAACTCGGGTCGCTTGCCCCGGGTGGTATGAAGGATGAACTGGCGCTTTCCCAGCCCCGAGATCCGCTGGTCGAGGTCGGCTAGGTCGACCGAGCCGCTCGCCGATTGGAGCGCCTCCAGGATCCGGGCCTTGTCCCGCTCGGTCTGCAGGCGCCCGATCAGCCAGGTGCCGGCGTTGGACATCACCTTGTAGTCGAAGTCCATGGGGTTCTGGGTGGTGAGCACCATCCCGTACCCGAAGGCCCGGGCCTGCTTGGCCAGGGTGAGTATCGGCTTTTTCGAGGGCGGCTCGGCCGATGGTGGGCAGAAACCGGCGATCTCGTCCATATAGACCAGGGCCCGAAGATCGGAAGACCCAAACCGGCCCCTGACAAATGTCCAGAGCTTGGAGAGGAGCAAAGTGACGAAGAACTGGCGCTCGCTCTCCCCGAGGTGGGCCAAGTAGAAGACCGCCGCCTTCGGCCCGTGTCCGGGCCCGGCGTCGAGGATCTGGCTGAAATCGAGCGGGTTGCCCTCCCGCCAGGCGGCGAAGGAGGGCGAGGCCACCAGGCCGTTCAGTTTCATCGCCAGGGCGGTGCGGGCCTTCGGTGGAAAGAAAGAGTCGAGTTCGAACACTCCCAGCTTGCGGAACGGAGGCTTCTGCACCTGACCGATCAGTGAGGCGAGGTCGAGGTCTTGCCCTTGCGACCAGGTGGTCTCGATGATCGTGGCGAGCAGGATGTGCTCGGGGCCGGAGATCTGGTCCGACTCGATTCCGGCCAGGACCAGCAGGGAGGAGACGAAGCCCTCGATCTCCTCACGCATCGCCTCGGAGTCGGCGCTCTCGGGGGCGGCCAGGCTGCCGAGGACGTTGAGCGGGGTCCCGGCGGTCGATCCCGGGGTGTAAATGGTGAAGGCGGCCTTCGACTTGAGGGCCTCCATCCGCTCGGGGCCGATCTCCCAGGAGGCCAGACCCGCCTTCCAATCCTCCGCCACCCGGGTGGCCAGCTCGTCGACGGTGGTTCCCTCCCGGCGGGCGAGGGACTCGTCGATCCAGGGGCGGAAGTCGGTTGCGAGCAGGTTGGGGAAGTTGAGGAGGAGGTTGGTCATGTCCCCCTTGGGGTCGATGATGAGGGCAGGGATCCCTTGCAGCAATGTCTCCTCGAGCAGGTCGATGGCCAACCCCGTCTTTCCCGATCCGGTCATTCCCACGATCACCCCGTGGGTGGTGAGGTCGGCCGCCTCGTAGAACAGGGAATCGCCCCGCTCGCCTTTTTCATCGAGCGACGCGCCTAGATACAGATGACCCGGCTTGGTCTCCATGGCCGGCGAGTGTACGGAGCAGTGCTGTCCGAAGGCCACTTGTGCCACAACGCGCCAGACTCCGGGATCGATGACCCAATCCCCCTACAACCGCAAGCGGCGTTTCGACGAGACACCCGAGCCAACCGCCCAGACCCAGCAGGGCGATGTCGATCCCGCCGTCGCAACGGTCGGGAGGCGGTTTGTCATCCATCAGCATTACGCCACCAGGCTCCATCACGATCTGCGTCTCGAGATGTTTAACGGGGCGACTCCCGTTCTGGTCTCCTGGGCGATCCCGCGACTTCTTCCCCGCCGGCGCGGAGAACGACACCTCGCAGTTCGAACCGAGGACCATCCGATCGAATACGCCACCTTCACGGGGGCCATTCCGGAGGGCAACTATGGGGCGGGTGAGGTGAGGATCTTCGACGCGGGTGAATATGAGATCGTCGACCGTGACGAAAAAAAGCTCAGCTTCCGAATGGAGGGTGAACGGATCAGAGGCGTGTACCACCTGGTCCACACGCGGGATCGGGACGGGAAACAGGAGTGGCTGGCACTGATTGGTGAAGACCTGAGGGCACCCCGCCAGGATCCACCAGCCGCCAAGCCGATGCTGGCCACCCCGGCCGACGATCCCTTCGACGACCCGGAGTGGTCCTTCGAACCGAAATGGGACGGGGTCAGGGCGATGGCGGTCTGCCACGACGCCACCTCCCTGATCTCGCGCAACGGCAACGACATAACCGCTGATTATCCGGAGCTAGCCAACCTTTACCTGCGCCTGGTCGCCATCGACGCGATGTTGGACGGCGAGATAGTCGCCTTTGCCGACGGACTGCCGTCGTTCCAGCGGCTGCAGAGCCGCATGCATGTTCGAGACCGCTCACGGCTGGAACGGCTGATGAAATCCACCCCGGTCACCTACATGGCCTTCGACCTCATCTATCTCGATGGCCGCCGGCTCACCCACCTGGCCCTGATCGAACGGCGCCGGCTTCTGGAGACGGTGCTGGTGCCGTCCGCACGCGTTCAAGTTTCCCCCTCAATATCGGGTGAGGGCATCGCCCTGTTTGACGCGGCGAAGGCCCAGAGCCTCGCAGGGATCGTCGCCAAGAAGGCGTCGTCCCGTTACGAACCGGGGAACCGATCCAGGTGGTGGCTGATGTTCAAGACCGTCACGGAGGCCGATGACCGTTAACCCGTCTACCCGCCGGTTGAAGGTCACAAGAAGGCGGGGTCAGGTTCGGTTGCGCACGAGCAGGGTCACGAAGAAGAGCCCGACCGCCAGGGCCGCCATGGTGGCGCTGCCGGCCGTGCCTAGGTAATAGGAGATGAACAGGCCACCGGTGACGGCGATGGCTCCCAACCCTATGCCCGTCACCATCATCGTCGGCACTCGACGGGCGATCAACGAGGCAGTTGCCGGGGGAGCGACCATCATCCCGAAGACGAGCAGGCTTCCCACCGTACGAAAGCTGGCGACAACCACCATCGTCACCAATGCCAGCATCGCCGGGTGGGCGATCTTTGGCCAGAGCCCGAGCAGCTCGGCCTTCTGCTCGTTGAAGGCCAAAGCCAGGAACGGCCGGTAGAGGACCACCGAGAGCAGCACGGCGATGGCGGCGGAGATCGCCAAGATCAGGAGGTCGGTTCTCGAGACCGCCAGGATGTCCCCAAAGAGGATGGCGGTCAGGCTCCCGGTGTAGGACGGGGTGCGGGAGATGAGCACCACACCCAGCGCCAGCATCCCCACAAATAGAAGACCGATGGCGGTGTCCTCGTTGAGACGAGCCCGGCGGTGAACGAGGCCGATGCCCGCCACCATCACCACCGCCGAGACAACCGCTCCGATCATCGGGCTGAAACCGGTCAGGACTCCGAGGGCGATGCCAGGGAGTACGCCGTGGGCGAGAGCGTCGCCCATGAAGGTCAGTCCTCGCAGCACTACCCAGGTGCCGACCACGGCCGAGGCCAGCACTACCAGGAGCCCGGCGAGCAAGGCACGCTGCTGGAAGCCGAGTGAGAGAGGGTCGATCAGCCAATCCATCGGTCAGGCCAGGGCCCCGGCGATCGCCCTGGCGTTATGAAGCATCATCCCGAGGTAGGTGCCGGTTTCCGAGCCCGGCGGTCCGAGGGCATCGCTCACCAGGGCGACGAGCCCAACCTCTGGCCCCACCTCGTCGGCGAGAACCCGGGCGAGCCTCGAGTCGCCCACATTTTCTGTGAAGATCGCCTTGACCCCGAGATCCGTGATGGTCTCTACCAGGGCGGCGAGCTCGGCCGACGAGGCGCCGGCCTCGGTGCTCCCACCCGGGATCACCACTCCGACGATCTCAAAGCCGAATCGTTCTGCGAAGTACCGAAACGAATCGTGATTCGTCACGAGCAACCGCTCTGGGGGTGGTATGCCGGCGAGCAACGACTCGATCTCATCGATGGTCGCTTCCAGTTCCTCGACGTACCGACCCGCACTCGAGGAGACGTCGACTCCCACGTTGGCGAGCTCGTCGGCGATGAGGTTGGAGGCGGTCTTCATCCGCCACGGGTCTTGCCAGAAGTGAGGATCGGTTCCTCCGCCCGGCCGGGAAAGCGGATTGACCTCCGGGCCGATCTCGACCATGTTGAGACCTTCGCTGGCCGATTGCTCGAGAAGATCGGCCAGCCCCTCCTCGAGGCCGAGTCCGCTGACGAGGACGAGGTCGGCTTGCGAGATCGCAGCCACCTGCTGGGCCGATGGTAAATAGTCATGCGGGTCGACCCCGGAGGGGATGAGGACCTGAACCACAACTGCGTTGCCCCCGACCTGGGTCACGACATCGCCCAGGATCCCCGTCGTGGCAATTACCAACGGTGTCGCCGGGTCCTGGTCGCCGTCCGCCGAACATGCCCCGACCAAGATGACAATCGCCCAGAAGAATCGCATAATGAGCCGATAATGAGAATCATTATCAGAAGGCACTTTGGCACCCTAGCATCCGGTCGGCGATGAGAGACCGGGAGCTCGACGAGACGGTTCGTTCTCACCTGGCCGACCACAACACGCGATACACCGGTGGGCGTCGATTGGTGGTCAGAGCTCTCCATGCAGCCGACGGACCCCAGTCCGTGGCCGAGTTGCACGCCCGTTTGAAACGGACGGTTCCCTTGTCGTCGTTGTATCGATCGTTGACGATTCTCGAGCAGACGGGGGTAGTTGCTCTTCATCAGGGGAGGGTCGCTCGATACGAGCTATCCGAATGGCTGGCCGGGCATCACCATCATCTGGTGTGCCTCCAATGTGGTGCGATCGGCGATTTCGAGCTCGATCGGGAGGCCGAGCAGGTCCTTCACCGGCTGGCTGGCCGGGCGGGGAGACGAGGCGGATACCGGGTCAACAGCCACACTCTCGAGGTGGAAGGGCTGTGCGAGGCCTGTCAATGACTCCGGTGGTCATCGCCGAAGGGGTCTCCGCGGTCATCGGCGACCGATCTGCTCTGGCGCCTTCCGACTTCACCATTCCCGGCGGTTCGGTGACGGCGGTGATCGGCCCGAATGGATCGGGCAAGTCGACCCTGCTCAACCTGATTGCCGGTCTTCTCCAACCGGAGACGGGGGCTGTTTCGGTTTTCGGGAAGAGCCCTTCGGAGGGCCGGGGCCGGGTGGCATACGTGCTCCAGTCCACCAAGGTGAACGAGACCCTCCCGGTATCGGTACGAGAAGTGGTGACGATGGGCCGCTACCCAGGCCGCGGTCTCGTCAGGCGGTTGCGCTCCGAAGATCGGCGGGTGGTCGACGACGCCCTGTCCGGCCTTTCTTTGAGTGATCTGGCCGGCCGTTCGTTGCACCGGCTTTCGGGTGGTGAACGCCAGCGGGTTCTCGTCGCCCAGGGACTGGCCGAGGACCACGACCTTCTGCTTCTCGACGAACCGCTGGTGGGACTCGATCTGATATCCGCCAACGCAATCGAGCGGGTGATCAAAATGGAACGGAACGCCGGCAAGACCGTCATCTTCTCCACCCACGATCTCGGCCAGGCACTGGAAGCCGACTGGGTGCTCCTCCTCGCCGGTCGGGTGCTCGGCGCCGGGGCTCCGGCCGCCATCCTCACCGAGGACAACCTTGCCCTCGCTTATGGGCTCAGGGTGTTCCGGGGTGAGGGTGGCCGTTTCATGGTCGACGATCCGGCCCATGCCACCGTCGGAGCGAGGCACGTCCACCGATCACACCCGCATTAGCTCCTAGAGGTTCTTGCGTATTTTTTCGTCGTATATCGACGAAATAATACGCAGGAACGGAGGGGCCCTCCCAAGATCCCGGCGGAACGGCATCGGCGCTTCCGGGAGTGGTAGGTTCGCCGATCCAACGGAACGGGAGGTGCTCGCCGACAGGAGTTGATTACAAAGAGCGGTTTCGTTGTCGGATGCGAAGGAGAGTCCCATGTTCGTACCAAGAGCCGGTAGCCGTTTGGTGATCCCGCTCGTACTGGCGGTGCTACTGGTGGGGGCTCCAGCCGCCGCCGGCCACGGGGGTGGGGAGGACCCGGACGCCATACCTGTCGAGCAAGATCGTTTCCACCACGGTGATGCCGCTACCGACGGCGACCCGAGCGGCGCCCAGCACGGTGGCCCTGGGGGCCATCTCCCGGCGACCAGCCTGAACGTTGAGTTGGTGGGCCAGCTGACCGTTCACGACGCCGCTCCCGGCCTGATCCCGGACCTCGGAGTCCTCGGTAACACCGCCTACCTGGGGCAGTTCTCACCCGGATGCGGTGACGGGGGAGGCGGGGTCTACATCGTCGACATCTCCAATCCGGCCAGCCCGAGCGAGATCGGCTTCATCGCCACTCCCGGCACCTTCGTCGGTGAAGGTGTGCAAGCGATCAAGTTGAACACCCCCGCCTTCCGGGGCGACCTCCTGGTCGTGAACGGAGAGTCGTGCGGCACCAATCCGGCCCGGGTCGGCGGGTTCTCCCTCTACGACGTGACCGATCCGGCGAGTCCGGTAGCCCTCATCGAGAACTTCGGCGACTTCCGGACCGTCGGAGGGGTGACCCGAGCGAACCAGATCCACAGTGCTTTCGCCTGGCAGCAGGGCCGCAAGGGCTACCTCGTCATCGTCGATGATGAGGAGCTGTCCGACGTCGACATCTTCGACATCACCAACCCGACCGCCCCTCTGATGATCGCCGAGGTCGGGCTCGCCGACTGGCCGGGCGCCCAGGACGCCCAGTCGGCCGGGACCGGCTCCTTCCCCGCCAGCTTCTTCCACGACGTCGTGGTGAAGAAGGTCAGCGGGCATTGGCTCATGCTCTTGTCCTATTGGGACGCGGGCTGGATCGTGCTCAACGTGGATGACCCGACGAATCCGGTCTTCGTCAACGACTCGACCTACGGCTCCCCCGACCCGGAGACGGGGCTGACCCCGACCGAAGGCAACGCCCACCAGGCCGAGTGGAGTCACAACAACAAGTTCATCATCGGGACCGATGAGGACTTCAGCCCCACCAGGATCTCCTCTTTCACCAGCAGTGCGTTCGTCGGATCACGGGCGGCCAACGAGGCTGTCTTCACAGTCAACATCGTTTCCCTGCCCGGCGCCCAGATGACCGGAGAGGTGGTCCACGTCGGCCGGGGCTGCCCGCCCGGAACGCCGGCGGTGCCAGGCGGGGACCCTTACCTCGCCGACCCGACCGGCAAGATCGCCCTTATCGAGCGCGGGGCGTGCCGCTTCGACAACAAGATCGCCTGGGCCCAAGTGAACGGAGCGGTCGGTGCCATTGTCTTCAACAGCGCCGCCACCGGCATCTTCACGATGGGCGGCAACAACCCCGTGGCATCCACGGTCGATGGCTCGCCGGTCGTGGCCGGGACCGTCATCGTGATCCCGGGCGTGTCGGTCGAGCGCAGCACCGGCCTCGCGATCCGGGACGGTGCCTCCCCGGTGACGGCAACGGCTACCGGCGAGTTCAACGCCTGGGGCTATGTCCATCTCCTCGACGCCGAGACGCTTGCCGAGATCGACACTTATGCGGTCTCCGAGAGCCTCAGCCCGAGCTTCCTCAGGACCACGAGCAACCCGTTTGGGTTCGGCACCCTCTCGGTGCATGAGATCGCCGTCGACATCGAGGCCGACCTTGGGTACCTCTCGTACTACGACGCCGGCCTGCGGGTGATCAAGTTCGGTAACTCGGGCATCCAAGAGGTGGGCCACTTCGTTGCGTCCGGCGGTAACGACTTCTGGGGCGTGCAGGTGTTCCGGGTCCCCGACGACCCAACCGAGCAGACGTACGTCGCTGCCAGCGATCGGGACAGCGGCCTGTGGATCTTCAGGTACACGGGACCGTAAGCCCCACAGGTTCTTGCGTATTTTTTCGTCGTATATCGACGAAAAAATACGCAGGAACGGAGGAGGGGTGGGCCGTAGACTCCGCCGTTCCGCATGACCACATCGCCACCGCCCGCGTCCCCCTTCGAGGTGCTCTCCCGTGGAGTGCGCCTCATCGCCCGCTTTGTCCGCTGGCGCCCCAAGCCGTTTTTCCGAGCGGTGTTCGGGGCGGCGATGTTCGCCTCGGCGATCATCCTCAGCGCCTACGTGGTCGGTCAGATCACCGACCGCCTGATCATTCCGGTCCTCGACCGCGGTGAGCCGCTGGGCAATCGGGTCCTGCCGGCGGTGGCGGCCATCTTCGGGGTCGCCCTGTGGAAAGCGACCGGGATCGTCATCCGGCGCTTCGGCGCCTCGTGGCTCCAGCAGAACACCCAAGCAGATGTGCGGATGCGGCTCATCCGCCATCAACTCGAGCTGAAGCTGGGATGGATCTCCCGCCGTTCGACCGGTGACCTGTTAGCCGTCACTGACTCCGACGCCAGCCAGGCGATCTGGATCCTCGTGCCGCTTCCCTACGGGACCGGCGTGTCTCTGCTCCTGATCGGCACAGTGGTGTTGATCTTCGCCCTCGACCCGTGGATCGGGCTACTCACCCTCATCTCGGTGGCGGCCATCGTCGCCTTCGAGATCGCCGGCAGTTGGGCCGCCTTCGCCCACTTCGAGCGGATACAGCAACTGCGGGGCAAGGTCAGCGACGTCGCCCATGAGCGCTTTGACGGCGCCCTCACCGTCAAGGCCCTGGGCCGGGAGGCATTCGAAACCGAGCGTTTCCGACACACCGCCGAAACCCTCCGAGACGCCCTGGTCGTCATCGGCCGCCGCTTCGCCTTCTTCCGGATGATCGCCGACTCGATCCCCCAAGTGGCCACCGTCCTCCTCCTCGTGGTGGGAGCGATCCGGATCAGTGCTGGGGCGTTGACCCCGGGGGACATGGTGAGCGTCGCCTATCTGTTCTCCCTGTCGGCGGTGCCGGTCCGGCTGATCGGCTACGTGATCTGGGAGATGGCCTCGAGCCTGGCCGGTTGGGAACGGGTCGATGAGGTGCTCAAGGTCGAAGAGAAGGTGGCTTACGGCGACGTGCGCTCGATCACCTCCGACCAGGGCGCCGACGTCGACGGATTGGAGGTGGCCTTCTCCTATGGCGGCGGACTGCCGGTGTTGCAGGGGGTGCAGATCGAGGCCGATCCCGGCACCACCCTGGCGGTGGTCGGCCCTACCGGCTCGGGCAAGACCACCCTGGTCCTCCTCCTCGCCCGGCTGTGGGATCCGGAGTCGGGATCGATCACCCTCGACGGCCGCGACCTGCGGACCTTCGCCAGGTCGGAACTCTCCGACGAGGTGGCCTATGTCCCCCAACATGCCTTCCTCTTCGACGACACCGTGCAGGGCAACATCACCCTGGGAGTCGAGCTCGACGACCGCCGAGTGGAAGAGGCCGCCCGGGTGGCAGGCGCCCACGACTTCATCACCGAACTCCCCCACGGCTATGGCACCCGGATCGGTGAGCGGGGCACCACCCTCTCCGGGGGTCAGCAACAGCGGGTGGCCCTGGCGAGGGCGCTGATCCGTCAGCCCCGACTGCTCCTGCTCGACGACGCTACCTCGGCGGTCGATCCGTCGGTGGAAGCGGAAATACTCCACCGGCTGACCCGGGCCGATCTACCTTCAACGGTGGTCCTGGTCGCCTACCGCCGGGCCTCGATCATGCTGGCCGATCAGGTGGTGTACGTGGAGCAGGGCCGGGTGGTGGCCCAGGGGACCCATGAGGAGCTGATGGAGTCGACCCCCGGGTATGCCCGGTTGTTGCGGGCCTACGAAGAAGACAGTCTGCGGAGGACGGCATGACCATGGTCGTCGAACCGGTTGCGGCCCCGGACGCCGACGCCCTCCCCATCTCGACCCGACGGGCCTTACGACGTGCCTTCCAGGAGGCGCCAACGTTGCGGAGGGGAATCGGAGTCACCTTGTCGTTGGCGATCCTCGGCACCGTCGGCCAGTTGATCGTGCCGATCGTCGTGCAGCAGATGATCGACGGTGAGCTGCTCGGCCCGGATGGTCCTCAACTGGGCGGGGTGATCGCCCGTGGAGCGCTCGCCCTCGGGTTCCTCGTGGTGGCTGCCCTGGTGACGAGGAGCGCCATCATTCGGCTCAACGAATCCACCGCGGGCGGTCTCAAGGAGCTGCGGGTGCGGCTCTTCGGCCACCTCCACAAACTCTCCATCCTCCACATGCAATCGGAGCGGCGGGGAGCGCTGGTCTCTCGGGTGACCAGCGACATCACCACCATCCAGGATTTCATGGAGTGGGGCGGGATCGGGATGCTGATCGGCAGCGCCCAGATCGTGCTCGCCCTGATCGTCATGTCTGTCTATCAGTGGCAGCTGGCGCTGCTGGTGACGGTGGCCATCGTTGTCTACGTGGCGATGCTTCTCGTATTCCAAAGGGTCCTGCAAAAGGCCCATGACAGAGTCCGCGAGAAGGTGGCCGACTCCCTCTCGGTGATGGGCGAGACCATCACCGGGCTCACCATCATCCGGGCCCATGGGGTGGAGGAAACCGCCATCGCCCGGGTGGAGGCGGCGCTGCAAAACCAGGTGAAGGCCGAGCACAAAGCCAACCGCCTCTCGGCGCTCCTGTTCTCATCGGCCGAGCTGTTCGCCGCCTCGATCACCGCCGCAGTGATCGCCGCCGGCGTGCTGCTGGGAGCGGCCCGAGGCACCACCGCCGGAACCCTCCTCGCCTTCCTGTTTCTGGTCAACCTGATGATCGAGCCGATCCAGACCCTGGTGGAGACCATCGACCAAGCCCAACGGGCCGCCGCCGGCGTGCGCCGGGTGTTGAAGGTGCTCGACGCCCCGATCGAGATCGCCGATCCGATCGACGGTGTCGACCTCCCGGCCGGTCCCCTCGGGGTTGCCCTCGAAGGAGTCACCTTCCGATACTCCGACGGCCGCGACATTCTCAACCGCCTCACCGTGGAGATCCCGGTCGGCAGACGGGTGGCGATAGTGGGCGAGACCGGGTCCGGCAAAACGACCTTCGCCAAGCTGCTAACGAGGTTGCTCGATCCGGTCGAGGGGGAGATCAGGGTGGGGGGTGTGCCCCTGCCGAGGGTGAGGTTCTCTTCGCTTCGGTCGCGGTTGGCCTTTGTCCCCCAGGAGGGATTCCTCTTCAACACCACCGTCGCCGAAAACGTCCGTTACGGGCGGCCGGGGGCGGGTGAGCGGGAGCTTGCCACCGCATTTCTGGAGCTCGGGCTCGATTCCTGGCTCGAAGGCCTGCCCGACCGGCTGGAAACCCAGGTGGGCGAACGCGGGGCGAACCTTTCCGCCGGGGAGCGCCAGCTGGTGGCGTTGGTCCGGGCCTGGATCGCCGCCCCCGACCTGCTGGTGCTCGACGAGGCCACCTCGGCGGTCGACCCGGCCCTCGAGGTATCGCTACGGCGAGCGATTGAACGGCTCACCGCCGGACGTACCTCCATCACCATCGCCCATCGCCTCTCCACCGCCGAGGCCGCCGACGAGGTCTTGGTCTTCGACCACGGCGGCCTCGTCGAACGCGGCCACCACAGTGACCTACTAGCCCGGGGCGGGGTCTACACCCGGCTATACGCCGATTGGAACCGCGGGGTCAAGACCGCTCCTTGAGCAAACCCAGGGTTCCAGCCGACGATATCGTCGACTCCAGCCCCAAGAATGGGAAGGCCCCGCTCAGGCCGGTTGGTAGGTGAGCATCAGGCAGCCGGTGGGGGTGGGCTTGGAGTCGACCAGCTTCAACTTGGTGGGCTGGTCGGAGTCCCGGAACAGCCTCTTGCCGCTGCCGATCACGATGGGGCACACGGTCAGGTTGTACTCATCGACCAGGCCGTGCTTGATCAGGGTCTGGACCAGTTGGCCGCTGCCGAGGACGGCGATGTTCTTCCCGGGCAGCTCCTTGAGCTTGGCCACCTCCTCGGCCACCTCACCCGTGAGCAGGGTCGAGTTCTGCCACTTGAGGTCCTCCTGCCGCAGAGTCGTCGAGGCGACGTACTTTGCGATGGTGTTCAGGTGGGCGGCGAAGGGGTCGTCGGCCGGGGCGGTCGGCCAGAAGCCGGCCATGGTCTCGTAGGTCTTTCGCCCGAAGAGGTGGGCGTCGGTGGCCGCCATCCCTTCCCCCGCCGCTTCCCCCTGCACGTCGTCGAAATAGGGGAGCTGCCAGCCACCGTGGCGGAACCCGCCTTCGGTGTCCTCGCTGGGATCGCCCGGGGCCTGCATCACCCCGTCGAGGGACAGGAACTCGATGACAACCAGTTTCCTCATGATCCACGCCTTCCTTCCGTTGCTGGAACTGTCGCAGGGTTGGACTTGTTCCGGACCCGAAAGTCATCGGAGGCTCTCCGTTTCAGGGTCGGGCACTGTGGTTAGCGAAGCCCCGGCCGCCGAGCGGTTGGCTCGGTGACCCTGCTCTACGCCGATACCAGCGCCCTCGCCCGGGCCTACTTCGTAGATGAGATCGATCATGCCGACCTCCGCGGTCCCTTCGCCAGGAGACGGTGATGGCCACCGCCTATCGATTCGCAGGGGCTGAGGTGGGGAGGGCTGCTGGCTGCCATCAGCGCGGTGCTCGGCCTCGTCAGGCGACAAGTAAAGGGCGCCCAAGATCGAGCTCTCCCCGGTCATCCTGGCCCGGCTGAAGGCCGTGTTCGCTCCCCACAACGAGTCGCTTTACCGGCTCCTCGGCGCCGACTTCGGGTGGTGACCGTGAAGGCAAACGCACCTGATCGGTGCGTTTTCCTTCACAGACCGGGGGCACTAGCGGCCGAAGCGGTCGAAGGTCGGCAGCTCGATCGACTTCTCCCTGATGAGACTCTCGAAGGCGGTCACCGCCGCAGCGATGTCCTGAGGCTCGATGTCCTCCCAGGAATCACGGCTCAGGTGTTTGGCCGCATCCCGGATGTTGAACTGGTTGGGGACGACCTTGCCGAGGGAGGTCCATTTAATGGGCATGGCGATGGGAGCGCTCGCCTTGGGTCGCAGCGAATAGGGAGAAACCCCGGTGGCCCCGAAGTGGTTGCGGAGCCAGTCGACGAAGACTCTTCCCTGGCGCTCCTTTTTGAGGAACTCAACGGTGAGCCGATCGGGATGACGGTGAGCTAGCAGCACCGCCACCGCCTGGGCGAACCGGCCCAGCGAATCGAAGTCGATGGTGGGGGTGAGTGGCACCACCACATGGAAACCCTTCGACCCGGTGGTCATCACCCAAGAGGGCACCTCCACCTCGGCCAGCATCTCCTTCACCGCCTTGGCGCCGAAGCGAGCGCCGTCGAGGTCGCCTTCGGTGGGGTCGAGATCGAAGACCAGCCGGTCGGGATGGTCGAGGTCGGAGGCGTGGAAGCAGGGGATGTGGAAGGTGATGGTGTTCTGGTTGGCCAGGTAGAGGAGCCCGTCGAGGTCGGAGATCGACGGGTAGTTGACCATCCCCCCCTCCTTGGGCAGCTCCACCCGGCCGATGAAGGCAGGGAAACCTGTGCCGGCGTTCTTCTGCATGAAACCCTCCCCCTCGATCCCCTGGGGGTAGCGCTCGAGGGTGATGGGCCGGTCGACCACATGGGAGAGCATCCGCGGTGAAGCCTTCTGGTAGTAGCCGAACACCTCCGCCTTGGTGATGCCGTCGGCGGGGAACAGCAGCTTGTCGGGGCTGGAGAGGTTGATCAGAGACACGATTCTCCCACCTAGCATCGGCCCGGTGAGCGACACCGAACTCGATTTGACCGACTTCGGTCCCAACATGTGGCTGGTCGACGACATGTACCGCCGGTATCTGGAAGATCCCGGGTCGGTTAGCGCCTCCTGGCAGGAGTTCTTTGAGGATTATCGGCCACATTCGATGGACCTGGCCCGAAGCGCCCCGGCGCAGCCGATGGTGGCACCAGCCGCCAGCCCCGCGGCACCAACAGCAACTCCTGAGACGGCAGTCGCAGCAACTGTTGCGCCCGCGCTGAAGCCGTCGCCCGACGGGCAGGCCGTTGCCGCAGAGGCGGTGCCGTTGCGTGGAGCGGCGGCGGTGGTGGTGGAGCGGATGGAGGCGAGCCGGGAAATCCCCACTGCCACCTCGGTCCGCAACATCCCCGCCAAGTTGCT
>JBQTHI010000143.1:0-9099 GCA_052390035.1 Actinomycetota bacterium
CGTGAACCGAAGTATTCACCCAGCTCGATCGCCCGTGAGACGACTTGGTCTGGTGGGACGACTTCGTCGACTGCACCAATGGCAAGGGCTTCCGCTGGTGTGAAAGGCTTGCCTTCAAGGATGGCAACCAAAGATCGGTGGGTGCCGACCAGCCGGGTCAGCCGCTGGGTACCACCACCGCCCGGCATGATTCCAAAGAGCACCTCGGGTTGGCCGATAGAGAAGTCTCCGTCGGCCATGACCCGCAGATCGCACGCCCAAGCGAACTCCGCCGCCTCCCGCCCCCAAGGATCCGGATGGCCTCGCCCGGCACCTGGACGTTGGCGCCGGGTCCCATCGACTCGATCACCGCCTCGAAGGTCGCCGTCTGCTCGCTCATCGGCCCGACCCTACGGCAACCGTTCACTCCTCCCGGGCGGCAAGCGTCTCGAGGAAGCGGGCAACGTCGGCTTTGGTGCGTAGCCGGTGGACCTGGGCGTGATCCCAGACACCGTCCGCCAGGGCGGCTTCGTACCGCTCCCTTACGTGGGTAGACCGGGTCCAGGTCCACACGATGATGTTCTTGTAGGGGTCGAGGCTGTAGAGGTTGGAGAGCGGCTCTCTGACCGCGCCCCACAGCTCCTCCCGGGTGAGGAGCCTGCGCATTGTGCGGCGGATCACCCTCGCCATCGCCGTCCGCCGGGGAGGATCCAGCCACACGAAGGTGTCGGCCTGGGGCCACACGACCTCCCTCGTCCCCCAGCTGGTGTAGTTGCCGTCGACGACCCAGCGGTCCCCGCTCGTGAACCGCTTGAGAGCGGGCAAGAAGTCCTCATGTGCCCCGTCGGCCCACCCGTGCATGTGGGCCACCGAGTCCATCTCCAGGTAGGGCCATCCCAGGACCTCGGCAAGCCGCCGGGCGACCGTCGTCTTACCCGATCCGCTCCCTCCAACGACAACGATCCGCTCCGCAGTCCCCATTCTGTGAATGAAATCTTGCCCGAGAGGCCAGATTCCATTCACGGAACGAGTTGGTTGATGACGTAGGTCAGGATCGCGTTCTGGGAGCCCTCGGGGACGCGGACGTCGGCGAGGGTGATGCGGCCGGGGATTGGGGCGTCGAATAGCGGGAGTCCGCCGGTGCCGACGGCATTGGCCCCGACCTGGAGGTGAAGTTCGTCAACGAGCCCGAGTTGCAAGAGCGAGCGGACGAGCACGCCGCTGCCGAACGTCACGATGGTGCCGCCCCGCTCCTCCTTGAGCGACCTGATCCGCGCCCCGAGGTCAGCGGAGCGCACGACCTCGGTGGAGTCCGCCCACGCGCCGAGTCCGGCGGTGAGTGTGTCCGACACGACGACCTTGCGGGCGGCACCGTTGAGCCGCGAGATCTCGCGCTCGACGTCGGGCTGTGACTCGTCATCGGCGATCGGTGGCCAGTAGCCGGCGAAGTCGGTGTAGGTGTTCCGGCCCAGCAGGAGCGTGTCGGCCTCGCGCAGCAATTCGAGGTTGTGCTGGCTGAAGGTCTCGTCGAACGGCATCGCCATGAGGTCGCCGCCCGGGCCGGAAATGAATCCGTCCATCGAGATGAGATTGCTGACGATGAGTTTGCGCATTCGGGTCCTCCCGGCCCGACTCTAGAGCCCAAACCTACGGCACCCTCCTCCGTTTGCATCACCACGATCTGCCCAGCATCGACACGGCCGGCTCGCACTCACGCGGCTGGGGCCACTACCTCGACCGGCTCGCCAAGATCGCCTCAGGTGTCCATCTCGGCCCTGACCCCTGGATCACCGACCCAGAACTTTTCAGAACCGAACTCCGGCCATGAATCCTGCACCCGAAGGAGAATGCAGATGACAACCAGAGACACCATCGAGGGATACTTCGAATGCCTCTCCAAAGGCAACGGATGGCAAGCCTTCCTCTCCGAGGAGATGCTGTTCACCAGCCACACCAGCCCCATCAAGCAGGTCGCTGGCAAAGCCGCCTACCTCGAGTCGACCATGAGGTTCTACTCGACGATCGCCAGTTGCGAGGTACGAGAGCTGATGGTCAATGAGGACAGGGCCTGTGCCCTAACCCGATACGAATTGATGTCTCCGAGCGGCGGGACGTTCCACAGCGACGTCGCCGAGCTGTTCACCGTCAAGAACGACAAGATCGACTCGTTTGACATCTACTTCGACACCGCACCCTTCCCGGCATAGCAGCAGGCGTCAACCCACAGGATTTGCCCCCCTCGAGGCGAGCGCGGCAACGGCCCAGTCGCGGGTCGAACAGCCAACTGGCAGCTTGACAAGTCATTCATACAACCGTATGGTTGTATGAATGCAGATCGCCCCACCCGACTTCGACCGCATGTTCGGCGCCCTGGCGGATCACACCCGCCGCGACATCGTGCGCCGCGCAATCGATTCCGAGGAGGGCGTCGCCGAGTTGGCCAGCCACTACCCGATGAGTTTCGCGGCGGTGCAGAAGCACGTCGCCATCCTTGAGCGGGCGGGTCTCGTCACCAAACAGCGCATTGGGCGACGCAAGGTGGTCCGCACCAATGTCGAGCGGCTTCGCGTGGCGCGCCGGCTGCTCGACCAGTATGAGGAGCTGTGGCGTGGCCGGATCGACCGCATGACCCACCTAGTCAACGAGTACACAAGGGAGACAGACCGATGACCGTGACCGCCGTTCGCAAGGATCCACAAGCCCTGAGCCTGATCCTCGATGCCGAGTTCGACGCCTCACCCGAGCGGGTGTGGCAGTTGTGGTCGGACCCGCGCCAACTTGAGCGCTGGTGGGGCCCGCCGACCTACCCCGCCACCTTCACTAAGCACGAACTGAAGCCCGGCGGCCGCGTCGAGTACCACATGACCGGACCCGAGGGCGACCAGCCGCACGCGTACTGGGATGTCCAGGAGGTTGATCCCCCACATTCCCTCGCCGTCCGCGACGGCTTCGCCAACGAGGACGGCTCCCCGAACACGGAGATGCCGACCAACGAGTTCCGCGTCACGATCGAGGAGGTCGGCGCGGGCCGGACCCGGATGTCGATCGTGAGCATCTTCTCGAGCACCGAGGCCATGGAGCAACTACTGGCCATGGGTATGGCGGAGGGCCTGACACAGGCCGTCGGCCAGATCGACGCGATCCTCGCCGAGGAAGCCGCCAGTCGGCCGTCGCGGAGCTGACCGATGGCCGACGTAAAGCTGCAGATCGAAGGGCTGATCCGGCGTTGGGCGGATGCGGTCCACGTCGGCGACCTCGATACAGTCGTCCAGGACCACGCGGATGACATCGTCATATTCGACGTGCCACCACCGGACGAGGGCGTCCGAGGGCTTGCCGCCTACCGGGACCTGTGGCCGCCGTTCTTCGAGTGGCACGGCAGGGCGCCACGTTCGAGATCACCGAACTCGATGTGACAGCCGGAAACGACGTCGCCTTCGTCTGGGCGTTGCTCCGATGCCGCACGCCCGACGAGCTCGCAAGCAATCCGGCCAACCGGTTGCGGCTCACCATCGGCCTCCGCAAACAAGAAGGCCGGTGGCGCGTCACGCACGAGCACCACTCATTCCCAGATCGCAACTGACATCAAAGGAGAAACACGATGACCTTGACCAAGCAAACCACCCGCACCCTTGCGGCACCGGGCGCAACACTGACCTACGACGTCCGCCCCGGCGGCCCGTCGGACGCCACTCCCCTGTTCCTGATCGGCTCGCCGATGGGCGCTGCCGGCTTCGGCAGCCTGTCAGGCCACTTCGCCGACCGCACTGTCGTGACTTACGACCCGCGCGGTACGGAGCGCAGCGAGCTGACCGAACCGATGACCCCGCCAACGCCCGATGAGCACGCAGACGACCTGCATCGGATCATCCAGGAGCTCGGAGGCGGGCCGGTCGACCTGTTCGCGAGCAGCGGAGGGGCGGTGAACGCGCTAGCGCTCGTGGCCAGACATCCGAAGGACGTACGAACGCTCGTCGCGCACGAGCCCCCGCTCCCTGCGGTTCTGCCTGACCGCGATGCCGCCATCGCGGCGTCCCGCGCCATCCACGAGACGTACATGCAAAGCGGCTGGGGTTCCGGCATGGCGCACTTCATCGCCGTCGTCAGCCACCAGGGCGAGTTCCCAGACGACTTCGCGCAGCGGCCCGCACCGGACCCTGTGATGTATGGCATGCCGGCCGACGACGACGGCTCCCGAACCGATCCGCTCCTGGGACTGGCCCTCGTCGGTTCGATCGGGTACGAGCCAGACTTCGATGCACTGCGCGCTGCATCCACGCGGATCATCATGGCCGCCGGCAACGAGGAGGGCACGATGGCCAACCGCGGCGCCTACGGCTTCGCCGAGCGTCTCGGCACGACGGTGGTGGTCTTCCCGAGTGGGCACGGCGGCTTTCTCGGCGGCGAGTACGGTCAGATGGGCGAGCCGGCCGCGTTTGCCGCCAAGCTCCGGGACGTGCTGGAAAGGAGAACCGATGTCTGAACTGATAGTGGACTTCATCACCTCACTAGACGGCTACGCATCAGCCGAAGGCTGGCCGGGGTGGTGGGGGCTCGAGGGCCCCGAGTATCTCGCCTGGCTGGGCGAGCGACCAGATCGAGACAACACGCAGCTTATGGGAGCAAATACGTACCGGCTGATGTACGGATTCGCCAGCCAATCCGAGGCGTTGGATGCCGAGGAAGCCGACGCCATGTCTGAACTCACCAGCCTGCCCAAGGTCGTGTTCTCCTCGACGCTGAAGGACCCGCTGCCGTGGGCCAACACCCGGCTGGTCAACGGGGATGCAGTCGAGACCGTCCGCGCAATGAAGCGGGATGGCACCAGCATGAGCACCATCGGAAGCCTCACCTTGTGCCGATCCCTCCTCATGGCGGGCGTGGTTGACCGTTTCCGCGTCGGGGTCTTCCCGGTGATCACCGGAAGCACCGGTAGCGAGCGGATCTACGACGGCTACCCAGATGTCGCCCTCGACATGATCGACAGCCGGACCTTCGACGGCCGAATCCAATTGCTCGAGTATGTCCCCGCAGTTCTCGACGGCCCGCCCAGCACCCAACCCTCCTGACCGGTCAGGTAACACGGACGCCGTTTTTTGCAATGCGGCTCTGCGTCATCCTCAGACCAGCAACGCCCCCGATCTACCGAGTCGTCACCTGTAGGGTTTCCCGCTGGAAGGAGCTCTGATCGTTCACACCGCAGTGCAACCAAAGCCCCCAAGAACCAGCCGGGTGGCCGCCGTGGCCGCCGTCGCTGCCCTCGTTGTGGTTGCCATCGGCTTCCTGGCACTACGGGCGATCCGCGGACACCTACCGACGGATGTCGAGTTGGCCCAGCAGGTCGAGCGCCTCGAGACCACGCTCCTGCCCGTCGTCGAAGGCCTGCAGGTGGAGTACTTCATCGACGAGCCCGGGTGCGCCAACCTCACCTATCCGCGCGGCGACTTCGTCGACGGGTCGCCGGACAGCTGCGGTGGCTCCACGAGCCACCCGGTCCTGTTCGACGACATTGCCCGCGCCGATCACGAGCGGATCAAGGCGGCGCTGGAGGCGTCTCAAACTCCCATCGAGCGGGTCGGTGGGAGATTCTTCAGTGATGGCCGCACCAGAAGCATCTGGTTCATGTCCAACTACGGCGCGCCCTTCGCCACGTCATGGTCACTTGAATACGACCCGGAGGGCACACGCTCGGCCGGAACTTTTGGAATGGTCACACTCACGCCCATAGAGGGAGAGTACGATTGGTGGTTCGCGTGCTGCGCCGACTGACGGCACGAGCGGTCTGTGGAGGTGGCATCTTGTGACCGACGACGAGCTTTATGACATCGAACTCACACGTGTGTTCGGCACTGTCCGCGAACGCGCGTACAAGGCCTTCACCGACCCCGACCAGTTCGCTCGCTGGTACGGGCCCATCGGCTTTCCGGTAGCACGCGACACAGTTGAACTCGACCCACGGGTCGACGGTCGGCAGCAGTTCACGATGGTGAGCGAAGCCGACCCGTCGATGCGAACCACCTTCGATGGACGATTCACCGAGGTCCAGCCGAACCACCTTCTGTCGAGCAGCGGGATTTGGCACGGAATACCTGGACAGGAAAGCGGATGGCCATCAAACCTGCGGGTCGAGTTCGAGGAGCAGAACGGCAAGACTCGCGTTGTCGTCCAAGAAGGCCCCCACCCCGAGGGGACCGCCGATCTGGGACGCCAGGCCTGGGAGATGATGTTCGACAAGCTCGACACTCTGTTCAATGCCTGACACATGCGTGTCGGTCAGGCCGAGCGGCAGAAAACGCAGGGAGCGCTCTGGGTTTTCTGGTGGATCAGCTCCTTCAGACGACCTAACCCCGAAAGAACTCGGCCAATACCGGAGCGAGCAGATCGTCCGGCACTGTGTGCCATTCCCCGGAAAGGCTTCGGTGACTGCCCCGGGGTAGTTGGCTGGCCACTTTGGCTGCCCAGCCGGTGAGGTCGTCGGTACTGCCCAGACTGTCGAGGACCAGGGTGGGGACCCTAACGGAGCGGAGCAGGGCCGGCGTGGTGGCTTTCCGAGATCATGCAGTCGTACGCCAAAGTGTGCGCCACCGACTCCATCTTCACCCACTCCGGTGTGATCTCATCCCATCGATGAACTCAGAAGGCACACCGATGCTCTCATGGAAGTGCACCACCGCATCTGTGTTACGGCCGGCGGCGACGAGCTTTGACAGCTCGGTGGTCAGGGGATCAGGTGTCACGGCGGCTTCGTCTCGAAGTGGGGGCTCGAGCAGCCCCAGCCGGCTGATGGAAAGACCTCGCGCGGCTGCGCGCATGGCGAGGAGGGCTCCTGAGGAGTATCCATACACATTGGCCGATCCACCGGCCTCGCCGATCAGCTCCGCGAGGTCCTCGACCTCTCGGTCTGGCGCGTAAGGCGCCGTGTCCGAGCTGGCGCCGCGACCACGACGATCGTAGGTGTAAACGGTGAATTCCGCTGAAAGCAAAGGAACCAGGCCGCCAAAAGCACTGAATTCCCGATAGTGGGCCGCTGGCTCCACCAGGATCACCGCCGGCCCCTCACCAGACCGGTCGAAAGCGATCCGGGTCCCATCTGCGGACCGGACAAACAGCGAGGAAGTGCTGCTCAACAACATGAGAACTACCTTTCGTTGTGATCTCGACTCCCGATTGGTGTCGTTCGGAGATCTAGACGTCGACACCGCCTGGAAGGCATCGCGCCTGCCGAGTCGCGATGAGTTCCAGGCCCGAAATCCGTCATGATGTCATGACAACAGGCGCGTCGGCTAGGCCGCGCGATCCAATCGGCAGAGAGAACTGGGAGGGCCAAATGGGCATCACGGTGATGAATCACTTGACACTCGATGGCGTCATGCAAGGGCCAGGACGTGAGGACGAGGACACCCGGGGCGGTTTCAGGTCCGGGGGATGGGCCCAGGCCGGTAACGACGAGGTGATGGGTCGCTTCCTGGGGGAGCGAATGGCCCGAGGGGGTGGTGCGCTCCTTTTCGGTCGACAGACCTACGAGGACGTTCTGTCATTTTGGAACACCCAACCGGATAGCCCCTTCACGCCGATGCTGAACAACACGCCAAAGTACGTGGCCTCGACCACCCTTGTCGAACCGCTGGCGTGGCCCAACTCGACCCTCCTAAAAGGAAATCCCGCCGATGCCGTTGCCGCCCTGAAACGCAACCAACCCGACACCCATTTCGGAGTTATGGGTAGCCGGACGCTGATTCACCAGCCTGATGGAACGCGACCTGATCGACGAGTGGCTCCTGATGATTCATCCCCTTGTGCTTGGAGAAGGGATGCGGCTCTTCGATGAAGGTGTAACGCTTCCCCAGATGAGTCTTGTCGAGTCCATAACCACAACCACCGGTGTGATCATTGCCATCTATCACAGTGCCCTCTCCGCTCGGTAACCGCGCGTCGGTCCGGGCAGTTCACGCCGGGGAAGGAGTCATTCGCTGCTGCCTCCTCTGAGTCATTGCGCTGTCGCCTCCGAATTCGGTGTACGGGCAAGTCAGATGTCTCGTCGGCTATTTAGCCAACTGACCATGGCCGGGTCGCGGTGGTCAAAGAACAGCGAGGTCCCGGTGTCCAGGGTGGCAATGCGAGCCATTTCATCATCGGTCAGCATGAAATCGAACACGTCGAGGTTCTGCTCCATGCGTTCGCGACGGACGGACTTCGGGATGGTGACGATGTCGCGCTGGATGAGCCATGGAGCACGACCTGTGCAACAGACTTCCCGTGCGCCTCGCCGATCGCGGTGAGCGTGGGATCGTTGAACAAGTTGTTTCGGCCCTCGGCGAAGCCGCCCCATGACTCGACCTGCACGCCGTGGGCCAGCATTACCTCTTGATCGGTGCGGCGCTGGAAGAACGGGTTGGTCTCGATCTGGTTGATGACCGGCGTCACTTCGTTGTGCTCGATGAGGTCGACGAGCCGGTCGGGGTAGAAGTTCGCGACGCCGACCGCCCGTGCGAGGCCGTCGGCGTGGATCTGCTCTAACGCTCGCCAGGAGCTGTAGTAGTCACCGAGGGGTTGGTGGATCAAGTAGAGGTCTACGTGGTCGAGGGCGAGTCGCTTGAGCGACTGTTCGAAGGCGCGGTTGGCGTTGGCCTCGCCGGGCTTCTGGATCCACAGCTTGGTGGTGATGAACAGTTCGGCGCGGGGAACGCCGCTGCTGGCTATAGCCCGGCCGACGGCCTCCTCGTTGTCGTATGAAGCGGCAGTGTCGATGTGCCGGTACCCGACCTCGAGGGCGGTGGCGACGGCCCGCTCGGTCTCCTCAGGTGGGATCTGGAAGACGCCGAAGCCAAGGATCGGCATTTCAGCGCCGTTATTCAAGGTGACGTTTGGAACGTTGGTCGCATGGCGCACTGCTAAATCACTCTATTGACGAGGGCAACCGAAAACCGGGTCGGTGACTGGGCTTCCTCCGCGCAGCGGGGGCGGGATTGAACCCGCGACCTTCGGGTTATGAGCCAGATCGGGTCATCCGCCGTCGGGACGCGTGGTCCGCGAAAGCCAGTGTTTATGCGAGTCTTCGGATGGCTCGTCCCCGCAAACACGCCTGCCTGCGTTCACGTTCGGCGCGGTGCGTTTGACACA
>JBQTHI010000144.1:0-9654 GCA_052390035.1 Actinomycetota bacterium
TCGCCCCCGCCGCCCATGGCGCCAACCGGACGGGTCGGATGTTCACCGGCGACCGTTCCGGCGAGTGGCTCTTCCGAGCCCTCTATCGCGCCGGTTTTGCCAACCAACCAATCTCGACCCAGCGCAACGACGGATTGCGGCTCAGCGACTGCCTGATTGCCGCCTCGGTTCGGTGCGCTCCGCCGGGCAACCGCCCAACGCCGGCCGAGTTGGAGAACTGCTCGCGCTGGCTGCTACCGGATTTGGCCCGTCCAGACATAAAGGTGGTAGTGGGCCTTGGCCAAATTGCCTTTGGGCAGGTGTTGAGGCTGGCTCCTCGGGTCGGCTGGCGGGTACCTTCACCCCGTCCCCGATTCGCCCATGGGGTCGAGGTCGAGCTGATGAGCGGGCCCATGGTCATCGCTTCCTACCACCCATCCCAGCAGAACACCTTCACCGGGCGGCTAACCCAGGCAATGCTTGACGATGTCTTCTGTCGGGCGCGATCGCTGATCGACGATTGAGGTTGTCGGTCCGCGGTGCGCAGGTTCTAGCCGGCGACCCCGCTATTACCATCAGCCATTGGTGGTCTCCCTTTCCCGCCCCATCATTGATGAACTCGACGCGTCCCGGCCACTTCCCGGGCGCGCCGAAGCTTTCGCCGCCTATGAGCAACTGCCCGTTCCGAGCGCAGCCGACGAATCGTGGCGTTACGTGGAACATGACCTGGATCCGGACAAGGTCGCCTTGGCACTTACGGCCGGGTCACGTCTGGCCGATGACCCACTTCTGGCCGCCCTTGAATCATCGGCGGGGGCGGTGCTGGTTGATGGACAAATAGGAGAGACGTACGGCCCCTGGATCACCGAGGGTGTCGACCTGCTCGACCTGGTACCAGTCTCAGCCGACAAATTTGCCGCCGCCCATCGCGCCTTTGTAACCGGGGGAGTGATAGTCGACGTTCCCGCCGGCCGGCACACCGATGCCCCTCTTCTAATCGAGCTGCAGACCACCTCCCCTGGCACGATCTCCTTCCCGCACGTCACCATCCGGATAGGAGATGACGCCGAGGCGGAGGTTGTTATCGCCCACCGCAGTGCCGATGGCCTCGAGGCGGTCACCGTTCCTCAGATCGAAGCCGACCTGGGGGCTGGTGGGCGTTTGCGGCTGATGACCGTCCAGGAGTTGTCCACCGACACAAGCGGAATCGTCCAACTCCGCGCTCGCCTGGGCCGGGACGCCACGTTCCGGCTTGGCGAGATCGGGTTGGGTGCGAGGCTCGGCCGATTGGACCTCGGTGTCGAACTGGATGGTCGGGGATCTTCTGCCCAGGTCGTCGGGCTCTTCTTCGGCCACCGGGATCAAGTTCTCGACTACCGCATGGTCCTCAATCATCGTGGACCGAAATCAACGTCGAAGGTGCTGCTCAAGGGAGCCGTGGAGGATTCGGCCCACTCGATCTTCTCCGGATTGGTCCGGATCGAAAAGCCCGCCATTGGGGCGAACGCTTTCGAAACCAATCGGAACCTGGTGCTCTCGCCCGACGCCAAGGCCAATTCCGTGCCCAACCTGGAGATCCTCTGCGACGATGTCATCTGTGGGCATGGCTCCTCGGTGGGGCCATTGGAGGAGGAACATCTTTATTACCTGCAGAGCAGAGGGCTCAGCCTCCCCCGGGCAGAGCGACTCCTCATACGCGGGTTCTTCCGCGAGGTGATTGATCGTCTGCCGGTGGCCGGGATGGAGCGGCCCCTGGCCGACATCCTCGAACGACGATTCGTGCGGTCGCGGGGTGAAGAATGAGTATTCACAAGGTCGCTACCTTCGGTGACTTGGAGGAGGGAGTGGGCCTCAAGGTCGAGCTCGGGGACCATCGGATTGCGATCTTCCTCCTCGACCGCGGTCTGTTTGCGATTGGAGACCGCTGCAGCCATGCCGAGGCTTCGCTGTCCGAGGGAGAAGTGGTGGGCACCGAAGTGGAATGCCCCCGTCATGGGTCGGTCTTTGATCTGACCACCGGCGAACCCCAGTCTTTGCCCGCCACCAAGCCGGTTCCGGTCTATCGAGTGTGGACCGAGAACGGAGGGGTGTTTGTGGAGGTGGAGGAGTGACCCCGGCCCTCAGTATTCGCGATCTGGTGGCGGGGGTGGGTGGACGCTCCATCCTGAACGGAATCGATCTGGACCTGCCTTTTGGGGAGGTTCATGCAGTGATGGGCCCCAACGGCTCCGGCAAGTCGACTCTGTGCCATGTCCTCAGCGGCAAGTCCGGGTACACCGTGAGTGGATCCGCCGAACTGGCAGGCGATGACCTGTTTGGGCTGGCGGTCGACGGGCGCGCCCGACTCGGGCTGCTGCAGGGCTTTCAATATCCGGTCGAGGTTCCTGGGGTCCGCCTGGCCGAATTCGTGTCAGAAGCCGCCGAAGAGGCAGGCTTCTCGGAATCCGAGGCCCAAGAACGGATCGCTCGGGAAGCAGCTCGGTTTGAGATGACTCGGTTCCTTGATCGGGCGGTCAACGACGATCTCTCCGGAGGCGAGAAGAAGAGATCGGAGATCTTCCAGATGGCGGTCCTGGCACCCAAGGTGGCGCTGCTCGACGAAATCGACTCTGGCCTGGATATCGATGCGGTGCGGGAGGTGGCGGGGGCGGTTGGCGCCATGCGCTCCCCCGAAGTCGGCGTCCTGATGATCACCCACTATGCACGGATCCTTCGTTACGTCGTACCCGATCGGGTGCACGTGATGCTGGAAGGGCGACTGGTTTCGTCCGGCGGCCCCGAGCTCGCCGACGAATTGGAAGAAGCCGGCTACGAAGGGCTGCGGGCCAGGCTGGGATTGGTGGCTGCCATCCCTGCGCATGAGAAGAAGGCATCCGAATTCTTCACCGATCTGCCCTTCGAGCGCTAGCGAGACCTGATTCGTCCCAACCGGCCTATCGTCGCGGCATGCAGTTCCGCACCGAACGTGACTCGATGGGTGAGGTGCAAGTTCCCGCCGACGCCTACTACGGCGCCTCCACCCAGCGGGCCCGCGACAACTTTCCCATCTCCCAGCTGCGCTTTGGTCGTCGATTCATCTGGGCCCTTGGCCTGATCAAGGGTTCGGCAGCCGCCGTGGCCGGCCGCCGGGGGGCCGTACCGCCCGACATTGCGGCGGCCATCGAACGGGCGGCGGAGGAAGTCATGATCGGCCGGCTCGATGACCACTTTGTTCTCGACATCTTCCAGACTGGGTCGGGAACCTCCACCAACACCAACGCCAACGAAGTCATCGCTCGGCGGGCAAGCGAGTTGGGTGCCGATCCGAGCCTGGTGTGCCATCCCAACGATCATGTCAACTTCGGACAGTCGTCCAACGACGTGATCCCGACTGCCATTCACGCCGCGGCGGTGGCGGGCATCCGTCAGGAGCTGATACCCGCCCTCGACCATCTGGCCACGACGTTGGAAGGCAAGTCTGCAGAATTCGGCGAAGTGGTGAAATCGGGCCGCACCCATTTGATGGATGCCACCCCGGTCACGCTCGGTCAGGAATTTTCCGGATACGCCTCCCAAGTCCGATTGGGAATCACCCGCCTCGAAAAAGTACTTCCCGAATTGGAGCAGCTTGCCCTGGGCGGAACGGCAGTAGGGACCGGGATCAATGCACCTGTTGGTTTCGCGGCCGAGGTCATTTCGCTGATGGCGGAACGAAGCGGAATGCCCTTCCGAGAAGCGGGCAATCATTTCGAGGCCCAAGGCGCCAAAGACGCCACGGTCATGGCCTCCGGTGCCCTCAAGACCTTGGCCGTTTCTTTGTTCAAGATCGCCAACGACATTCGTTGGCTCGGCTCCGGGCCCACCGCCGGCATTGCCGAAATTCGCCTGCCCGACCTGCAACCCGGTTCTTCGATCATGCTCGGCAAGGTGAATCCGGTGATGCCCGAGATGGTGATGCAGGTGGCTGCTCAGGTCATCGGCGATGACGCGACCATTGCCTGGGGCGCCGCCAGCGGCAACTTCGAACTCAACGTGATGATGCCGGTGATCGCCCACAACTTGGCGGAGTCGATCGGCATCCTCGCCACTGCCTCACGGACCTTCGCCGACCGATGTGTGAAAGAGATCGAGGCCGACGAGGAGCGGTGCCGCCAATTGGTCGAAAGAAATGTGATCATCGTCACCGCCCTCAATCCCCACATCGGATACGACAACGGGGCGAAGGTAGCCAAGGAGGCGCTGGCCACCGGGAAAAGCGTCCGCCAGGTCGTGCTGGACTGGGGATTGATGGACGAGCCCGACCTGGATCGGGTTCTAGACCTGAAGCGGATGACTGAAGGCGGCGTTCTTTAAACACATTTCAGGAGACCAGCGAGACGGGCTAGGCCCGCGGATTGTCGAGCGTCTGGACGAGGGTGGTCCAGGGAAGTGAGGCACATTTGATCCTCACCGGATAACGCCGAACCCCTTGGAGCGCCTCCAGCTCTCCAAGGTATTTGCCCGGTTGATCCGGATCAATGGCGCGTTCACCGTCGGTGAGCATTGTCTGGAACTTCTCGGCCAGATCTTTGATGCTTTGCCGGTCCAAGCCCCTGATCGCTTCTCCCATCATCGACCCTGACGACTGGCTGATCGAACATCCGTGTCCCCGGACCGAAACGGCGCGCACTGCCCCCTCTTCGAAGTTGAGCTCCACAGTCACTTCGTCCCCGCAAAGTGGGTTGACGCCTTCACCGGTCAGATCGGGGTGATCGAGGGGTTGACGATTGCGAGGGTTGCGATAGTGATCGAGGATCACCTCGCGATAAAGCTCTTCGAGTGCCATTGTCAGATACCGAACAACGAGGCGGCCTCTTCTAGTCCCTCCACCAGTGCGTCGATGTCGTCGGTGGTCGAGTAGACCGAGAAAGAGGCGCGGGCGGTGGCCGGCACGCCCAAGGCTCGCATCAACGGCTTGGCGCAATGATGACCTGCTCGCACCGAAACTCCCCGCTGATCGAGGATAGTGGCCAGGTCGTGAGGATGAACGTCGCCCAGAGTGAAACTGATGGCCCCGCCGCGGTCATCGGTGGTGGGTGGCCCTTGTATAACCACATGGGGGAGTTCGCCCAACCTCTTGAGGGCATATCCGGTGAGTTCGGTGTCATGGTCGGCTACCCGATCCATACCGATCGCCGTCAAGTAGTCGATGGCCGCGGCCAAGCCCACCGCCTCGATGATCGGAGGAGTTCCGGCCTCAAACCGATGGGGAATCGTTGCCCAGGTGGAGTGGTCGAGCTGCACATCCGAGATCATCTCCCCACCTCCCTCAAAGGGCTCCATCTCTTCCAGGCGCTCGCGCCGGCCCCAGAGGACGCCGACGCCGGTGGGACCGAGCATCTTGTGAGCCGAGAATGCCAAGAAGTCTGCTCCTAGGTCGACGACATCGACCGGACGATGAGGGACGAGCTGGGCACCGTCGACGACGACCAGCGCCCCCGACCGGTGGGCGGCAGCTGCCATCGCAGCGATTGGCGGGATGGTGCCAAGCACGTTGGACATGCCGGTAAACGAAACGATCCGCGGCCCCTTGGCGAGGTGTCTCTCGAAGTCGACCTGGTCGATGGTGAACTCGGGAGTCATGGCCAGGTAATCGAGCCGGGCTCCCGTTCGACTGGCCACCATCTGCCAGGGCACGAGGTTGGCGTGATGCTCCATAACGGTGAGGAGCACCCGATCGCCCGGGCGCAGGTGTTGTCCGCCCCACCCGGCGGCCACCATGTTCAGTCCGGTCGTGGTGCCTCGGCATAAGACGACCTCTGATGACGAGGTCGCACCTATGAATCGGGCGACCTTAAGCCTGGCTTCTTCGTATCGTTCGGTCGACTCGGTCGAGAGCCGGTACGCACCACGATGAACGTTGGCGTACACGGTGGCGGCGAATTCGTGCATGGCGTTCAACACCACGCTCGGTTTTAGTGATGACGCCGCCGAGTCGAGGAAGTACCCGGCGCCGGCTGTGATCGCCGGGAAATCCGGGCGATAGTTGAACATCACGCAGCTCCTAGCGTCTGGCGTATCCCTTCGTATCCCTCTTCTTCCAGGCGGGCCGCCAGCTCAGGACCGCCCGATTCGACCAGCCGTCCATCGAGCAGGATGTGAACCTGGTCGGGGGTGACATAGTCGAGCAGGCGCTGGTAGTGCGTGATGACAAGAAATCCCCGCTCATCGCCGGTGAGTTTGTTCACGCCTTCGGCCACGGTACGCAGGGCGTCGATGTCGAGACCCGAGTCGGTTTCGTCCATCACCGCCAAGTCCGGCTGGAGGACCGCCATTTGCAGGATCTCGTTTCGTTTGCGTTCGCCACCGGAGAAGCCCTCGTTGAGGTAGCGGTCGGCAAACCCGGAAGCCATCCCCAGCGATTTCATCGCCTCCATCACTTTGAGCCGCAGCTCGAGGACCGTGAGGTCAACCCCGGTCCGGTTGGAAAGGGCCTGACGGAGGAACTGAACCACGGAAACCCCGGGTATGGCCTCCGGGTTCTGGAAGGCAAGGAACAGGCCCTTCCTCGCCCTCTCATCCGCCGGGAGCCCGATTAGATCTTCACCTTTGTAGGTGACTTTGCCGCCTGTCACCCGATATCCCGGATGCCCGGCCAAGACATTGGCGAGGGTGCTTTTTCCCGAGCCGTTTGGCCCCATAATGGCGTGGACCTCCCCGTAGTCGACGATCAGGTCGATCCCATGGATGATCTCGATGTCCCCGGCACTGACCCGGAGCTGCTCGATCTCGAGGAGGGGGGCGGTCACGACCCCTCATCGTATTTACAATACGGCGGTAGGGGAAATTTTCCCAAGCTCTCCGGCCAGAGCGGCGAGCTCGGCGATGCCCCGCCGGTCGGTCAGGTTGAACCATTGCATGTAGTACCGGTCGATCCCGACGTCGGCATAAGCAGCCAAAACCTGGGCCACCTGATCCGGGCTCCCAAAGGGGACTCCGCTCCGTTGCCACCGTGCCTCGAGCTCGGCGACACTGACCCGTCGGAACTCCGCCGCCTCCGTCATCAACTCGCCGATCCGAGCCCTCGTGGTGGCAACGACCAGCGGGCCCATCACCGAGCAACTGACCAACATCGGGTCTCGGCCGGCCTCGGCTGCTGCCTGCCTCATCCTCTCGATTCTCCCGCCGAGCCGGTCGAGGGGGGTGGAGGTCTGGTTGTATTCGTCGGCGAACCGGCCGGCCAACCCCGGGGTTCGCTCCGGACCAGACCCGCCAACCACGATTCGCAGCCCGGTCGGTCGCGGTTGAGCCTCAACGCCTAGTTGGTAATGCCTGCCCTGGAAGGTTTCCCCGGAGAAGGCGGCACGCACATAGCCCAGGGCTTCTTCCAGGCGATCGAACCGCTCATTCCAGGAAGGGAAAGGCATCCCGAAGAGGTTGTGCTCGGCCTCCATCCACCCGGTTCCGAGACCAAAGTCGAGCCGCCCGCCGCTCATTTGGTCGATGGTGGCGGCCGCCTTGGCGAGGCCGGCCGGGTGATGGAATGTGATGGGGCTCACCAAGACGCCCAGCCGGACCTTGCTCGTGTCCCGAGCCAGGGTGGCGAGTGTGGTCAGAGCCTCGGTGGCTTCGGCGCCCGGTTGGCGGCTCCAGTAGTAGTGGTCGGATCTGGCGAATCCGGCCAGGCCGGCATCTTCGACTGCCCGGGCGGCGAAAAGAAGGTCGTCGTAGGTGCCGCCGAGCTGCGGCTCGGTCATCATTGCAAGCTTCATGCCCGACATTGTGGTCGCCCGGGCAAGTCATCTCGCTCGGCCGATATTCTGAGGAATCGGTACTTTCGAGTTGATCGGCTGGCTGCCATTCTGAACGCGTGAAGCCGACCCGCCGGGAGCTCCTTTACCTGATGCTGGGAACGGTGGCGGCATGCCAACCAGCTGTTGTCGCCACCGTTGATCCTGCCGACAGTCCTGCGCGTGCCACCTCTCCGTCCGTAATTGCGCCGTCGACCAACCCGACCACCCCCGCCCTCTCACCGACGACAACCACGGCACCGACCACTGCGAGCTCGAGCCCGGTTACAACCGCCAACTCGACCACTGCCTCCACCCCGACCGGCACGGGTGTGACTATCGAAGTGATCGAACGAACCGGATGGGAGGCGGCGGCTGCCCTTCCCGGGTTGGTGCCCCACACCATCGAACGTCTTACCGTCCACCATACGGCGGTGTCCCTCGCCGACAACCGCAAGGCGCCCGCCCGGCTTAGGGCGCACCAGGCGTTCCATCAAAATGACCGGGGCTGGCCCGATCTTGCGTACCACTTTGCCATCGACCGCAACGGCAACGTCTACGAAGGACGCGACGCTTCCTTTCGGGGTGATACCGCCACCAGCTACGACCCGACCGGGCACTTGCTGGTGGTGTTGGAAGGTAACTTTGACGAACAGGCGGTGCCCGAACGACAGTGGCTTTCGCTCGTGGCGATGCTGGCCTGGGGCTCCACCTCCTATGGGGTTCCAACCGCCGCCATCGCCGGGCACCGCGACTACTCCGGAACGAGCTGCCCGGGCGAATCGGTATATCGGAAGATCAGTGATGGGTCGCTTCGTGTCGCCGTCGACGCATCGCTTAATGCTTTCGCCCCGACCCTCTCCGTTCTACGGGGCTCTGAAGCCACCGCTCGGGTCGCGGCCATCGAGGCCGGAACCGGTTAGCTGCTAGAGGCCTTCGAGTTCCAGTAGGCGCTCCGCCTGTTTGGCGAGATCGAAATCGGGATCCAGCATCGCATGGAGGGCGTAACCGGTGAGGGCGGCCACCAGTGCTTCGGCTCGGGCGGCCGCGCGAGCCGAACTCAGTCTCGGAGTACCTCTTCGTAGGGCCTCCCCAAACCGTTCCACCCTGGCCTGATGGTGACCGAGCACCCGTCGACCGATCACCGGATCGGTCAGACCCCCGGTCACGGCGGTAATGAGGTACACCCGGGCGATGACCGGTTCAGTATTGATGAACCGGACGAAGGCGCTCACCAGATCGTGCAGGGTCTCCTCCGGCCCATCGGGCACCGGCTCAACTGCCTCGATCGCCTCCCTGACAATGGTGAGGACGACCTCCTCTTTGGAGGCAAACAAGTTGTAGAAGCTCCCTGGAAGCACATTGGCCCGTGAGCAGATGGCCTTGACGGTGGCCAACTCCAAACCCCCCTCGGCGAGGAGGCTGCGGGTGGCATCAAGGATGCGGGAGCGAGTGGCCAGGCCCGCCCGGTAGGTCATACGGGTGCGACGGTAACGGGTTGCAGACGGTCTCCCCTGACAGGGTACCCATGAGAGCCTTGAATTGAGTGATCATTCAAAATTAGAGTTATGATTCAATTTTGACGACCGGAGGATTGTGTGAACCACTTCCGCAGCAACCTCAGAGATCTCGAGTTCACCCTCTTCGAGGTTCATCGCTTGGGCAGCTACTCCGAGGAGCTGGTCGGCCTCGATGGCGACACTGCTCGCCAGTTGCTGAGAGAGGTTGAGCGGCTGGCCAGCGGGGTCTGGGCTGACAGCTTTGTAGAGGCCGATCGAACCGACCTCCACTTGCGAAACGGCGAAGTGACCTTGCCCCCCTCACTTAAGAAGAGCCTTGAGGCTTTCTGGGACGGGGGTTGGGCTCGATTCGGCCTCGCCGGCGAGCGTGGCGGCACCCCGGGGCCCCACCTCCTCGGTTGGGCGAC